>CAMTWW010000001.1:0-5077 GCA_947085555.1 uncultured Elusimicrobia bacterium
CGCCACGGGCAGCATCCGGCTGGCGCCGGACACGGCCTGCAGGAATCTTTTGCCGCGCTCGCGCTGGCCTCTCTCGTCTTTGATGTCGAAATCGGCCTTAAGCGCCGCGTTCCGCGGCACCACCCAGGTCCGGAAGAAGCCCACCATGTGGTCGATGCGGAAAAGGTCGTAGAATTCGGAGGCCTTCTTTACCTTGGAGCGCCACCAGTCGAAGTTGTTCTCCTCGATGGCTTTCCAGTTATAGGCCGGCAGGCCCCAGCGCTGGCCCGTTTCGCTGAAAGCGTCTGGCGGGGCGCCTATTTCGCTGTCTATATTAAACTCGGCCTGGCGGGACCAGACGTCGGAGCTTTCCTGGTTGACCATGAAGGGCAGGTCGCCGAGGAGCTTTATCCCGAGCTCGGCCGCCCGCGCCCTCGCCGCCGTCCACTGGCGGTGTATGGCCCACTGGAGGTATTTGAAAAAGAGCACCTGGTTCTCTTCCCGCCCGTGTATTTCCAGCAGGGCTTTGGCGTCGCGGGTCCTAAGCGGCTCCTCCCAATGCGTCCAGGAGGTCCAGTCGTGGGTGTCTTTAAGGCGGCGGAAGACGGCGTAATCATCCAGCCAGCCGGCATTGGCCCGGCAGAAAGCCCTGAACTCGGCCGCCAGGGAGGAATCCTTTAGGACATGGTTCTGGTGGAAATGGGTGTAGACCTTCCAGAGGGTGGTGAATTTGAGATGCCGCACCTCGCTGTATAAGACGGTCTTAGCGACGCGCAGCTGCTTTATACCGGCCTGGAAGCGGCGGGAGTTTATTTCTTCCAGCAGGGCGGGGGACGTTTTAAGTTCTGGCAGTTCGTCCACGGCTATGTAGATGGGGTCCAACGCGAAGGCGGAAAGGGCGGTGTAGGGGCAGGAGACGCCGGGGGGCATTTCATTTATCGGGAGCACCTGCAGGAGGTTCAGGTTCATCGCCTTCAGCGCGTCGAACCAGAGGGTCATAGAGCGCGTGTCGCCGATTCCCCAGTCCTTCTTATGGCGCATGGAGAAAAGCGGGAAGAGGGTTCCCGTAAGATTTTTTTCAAGTAATGGATGCATAATGAGGTAAGTAGTAAGGATTAAGTAGTAAGTAGTAAGCTTAATTCCTAATCCTTAATCCTTAATCCTTATCTCGCGGCTATCGCTTCTATCTCCACTAGGGCGGCTTTGGGGAGGGCTTTTACCTCTACCGTGGCCCTGGCGGGGGGCTTCCCGGAGAAAAATTTTCCGTAGACTTCGTTCATCTGCGCGAACTGGGACAGGTCGGCCATGTAGACGGTGGTCTTTAAAATATTTTCAAGGGTGAGGCCCTGGGACTTGAGTATGCTCTCCAGGTTCTTTATCACGCTTTCCGTCTGTGCTTTTATCTCGGCCGGGGCCATATTGCCGGTGGCGGGGTCTATGGGGAGCTGGCCGGAGATGAAGAGCAGGCCGGCGGCTTCCACGGCCTGCGAGTAGGGGCCAATGGCCGCGGGCGCTTTGTCGGTGGAAATTATTTCTTTCATGGTTTTTTAGTCGTGCGGATGGCCGTCTGATGGGCATAGCCCCTGATACGGCACCTGCATAGCAATGAAGTTGGCTATGGAGCGGTCATAGCCCCGCTCCGCTTCGGGGGTGAAATAGCAGCCGGGGAGCTCCCCGTTCTCCCGGTGGTAGGCCACGCAGTCGCAGCAGACCCCCTTCCGTGGGCAGGGTTCATAGGTGCAGGAACAATTCGCGGCGTTCTTTTCTTTTTTACAGTTCATACACGCTCCCGGATAATAATATATTACCAAAGTTTGCGATTAGTAAATAGGACTGGCGGCGGACAAAAAAACCACGTATACTATTGTGGTAGTTAGAAGCGCGTACGGACTTTGTGGACAGGGTATGCAAAACAATTTTAAAAAACCCGGTGCGATCTTAGCCTTGGCGCTGCTGGCGTTCTTTACCGGCGGTTTCCTGCTGCTGGTGCATATCGGCGCCGGCGGCAGGACGGTCCCGGAGCGGCGCTATGTTCCCGGCTATCGCGGCGCCTCAGTGGCCTCCTCCTCATATCTGGAAGATTTTAAACGGGGAGGGGAGATAGTAATAGAGAAAGGCGAAACCGCTTTTGCCGGTTTTTTTGCCGGGAGCCCACAGGCGGCTCCGGCCTCCGGACGCTCAGCTGCCGCGCGGGGCGGGGCAGGGCGCGAAGAAGAGGAAGACTCAAACGGGGACGCTTTTGAGGAATATTATAAAAAGAATTACGCCTCCGGCCGCAGCGGGAGCGCAGCGGTGGGACGGTCCTCCTGGGCGGATATGGGCGGCGGAGGGTCCGCCTCGAGCGGTTATGCGGGCGGGGGCAATACTGAAACTTCAGCGCAGGGGCCAGCCGGAAAGGACGTGGAAAAAGAGGAGTCGGCCGGCGAAGATGTCCCCGCTGCGGTTGTGCCGAGTCCCGATACCGGCTTCGGAAAACCTCCTGCGGGGCTGGAAAGGGCGGCCGCCCCGAAGCTGCAAGCCTCTCTCCCCGGTAAGAACAGCCCGGAGAAAGCCGGCCCGGATCAGGCCGCCCGGCCCGGAAGCCCGGCCGGGGAAGGCGGCAACCAGCCTTTTAAAGGTGGAAGCCTGTCAGGCCTGCCCGGTCAGAAAGCCGGAGTTCCCCTGGACGGGGCCGCCGAGGGGATGAAGGCCGGCGCGCAGAAGAATTACGATTCCAAGGCTTCCGGCGGCGCCTCAGCCGGGGTGGCGGCGGCCGGCGGGGCGGGAGGTTCTTCCGGAGGGGGTTCCTCTCCCGCGGCTTCAGCGCCCAAGGACGCCGCCGCCGAGGCGAAAACCGCGGCCCCGGCCGCGAAAACAAGTTCTGTGACGCCTGCTGATAAGGGCGGTGTTCCTAACGTGGATTATTATTCCGCGAAACCCGCCGCCGCCGAACCGGACCTGTTGAGTTTGATTGTAAAAGAAAGGCAGGATGGGGCGGACACGAAGCTGGTGTCGGACGAGGAAGCCGCCGGCGAGCCTGAGGAAAACCTGCTGGCAGCCCGCGCCGTAGCCTCTGGTGAAGCAGATAAAGCCGTCCAAACCCCAGACCCCGCCAGTTTCAATGCGCTGTCCGAGGCGCGGAAGATGGAACTAAAAAAAGAGGTGCACACCTTCCTCAGGAGGGTGGAGAATAAATACGGGAAAATGACGGACATCTTCCGCACTTCCTGCTCCACGACACCGGAACTTTGCAAGGAGCACGAGCTGAGCGGGAGCTACCTGACCATGACCACACAGAAAGGCGCCAGGCTGGTCCTCGGCTTCAAATACGTGGAGAAGAGGTGGCGGCGCTATACTATAGATTTTAAAGCGCCGGCCTCCGCCGTCAAGCCGCCGGTCCCGGAGGAACCGGTCGAAGAAGAGATTCCCGAGGAATTTCAGGAATAGCCCGCAGACCGCATTCCCTTGCCCGGCTTCTCATAATTATCAATAATTTATAAATGCGGGATACTATACATTTTTCAGGCATCGGCGGCGTCGGCATGAGCGCGCTGGCGCAGGTGGCCGCTCTGGAAGGGAGCCCTGTAAGCGGCTCCGACAGGGATTTCGACCGCGGGCGCAATCTCGGCGTGAAAACCGCGCTTGAAAAACTGGGGATAAAAATTTATCCGCAGGACGGCTCCGGCATAAACGCCGCCGCCGCCGAACTCGCCCTCTCCACGGCCATAGAAGACAACAACCCCGAAGTGGTCAAAGCCAGAGAGCTGGGGCTTAAGATAAGCCACCGGTCGGAGTTGCTGGCCGCGCAGGTGAACCGCTTCGATACCATCGCGGTAGCCGGCACCAGCGGGAAATCCACCGCGGCCGCTATGCTGTTCTCCGTCCTGGAGGCGGGGGGGCTGGGGCCTTCCATAATAACGGGCGGGGCGCTCTTGGCGCTTAAAGAGCGCGGCCTGATAGGTAACGCCTTCCGCGGCAGCGGAAATATCCTCGTGGTCGAGGCCGACGAATCTGACGGGACCATAGTGCGCTACCGCCCTAAGACCGGCCTGCTCCTGAATATCAGCAAGGACCATAAGGATATAGAAGAACTGAATAAAATTTTCACCGGGTTCGCCGGGAACTGCGGCCGGCTGCTGGTGAACGCGGAAGACGCGCCCTTAGCCGCGCTGCTCCCGGCGGCGGAGAAATTCGGCTTCAGCTCGGCTGGCTGGAAAGTTACGGACATAAAGGCCGGGCTTTTCTCCTCGGCTTTCAGGATAAACGGCGTAGAGTTCAGCCTGCCCGCGCCGGGGCTCTGTAATATAGAGAACGCGCTGGCCGCCTGCGCCGCGGCTTCCGTTTACGGGGTTAAGCTGGAAACCGCCGCGGCCGCGCTTAAAGATTTCCGCGGCGTGGAGCGCCGCTTCGTTCTGATAGGGGAAAAAAACGGCATAGCCGTTATAGACGATTACGCCCATAACCCGGCCAAGATCTCCGCCCTGCTCAAAGCCCTCCACCTGGCCCCGGAGCGGCGCGTCCTGGCCGTTTACCAGCCGCACGGCTTCACCCCCACCCGCCACCTTAAGGCCGAGCTGATAGAGAGTTTCGCTGCCGGCCTGGCCCCGGGGGACCTGCTGCTGATGCCCGAGATCTATTATGCGGGCGGTACTGCGGACAAGAATATCTCCTCTAAAGATATTTCGGACGCTGTGGCCGCGCGCGGCCATGCGGCGGCCTATTACCGGGACCGCGCGGACATACCGGCTGCCGTCTCGAAACTGGCCAGGCCTGGCGATATAGTGGCGGTCATGGGCGCCCGCGACGCCACGCTGGCCGCTTTCGCCGCGCGGATACTGGAAGCTTTGCCGGGCAAGTGGTAAGGATTAAGCTGTAAGGATTAAGTAGTAAGCAGTAGAACTTAATCCATAATCCTTAACCCTTAATCCTTGTTTCATATGGCCAAAATTACCGTGATGATCTATACCACCCTCAGGAAGCGCCTGGGAATTTCCAGGCTTGACCTCAGCGGCCGCACCGTGAGGGAGGTCCTGGACCGGCTCTGCGACTATAAGAAGCCGGAAGTGGCGGAGCTTATCCTCGACGCCGAAGGGCGCGTCAGGCAGCACTTCGTGCTGGC
>CAMTWW010000002.1:0-5198 GCA_947085555.1 uncultured Elusimicrobia bacterium
AGAATATCGCCAAGTGTTTTCTCCCAGTGGACGAAAAGAGGAAGCTCGATGGAAGTCACGATTTAATCTCCCCCTGGTTTTTCGTGGGGGGGGGGGGTAGGTTCCGCCATTTTCCGCATCTCCAATTTTGATAGAAGAGCCAGCATTTCCTCACCCCAGCGCTTGGCCTTCGCCTCGCCAATCCCCTCTATCCCCCGTAATTGCGTGATATTCGCCGGGTGCTTCATTACCAACTCCGCCAGTTCGCGGTTATTGAGAATTAGGTACGGCGGTAAGCCTTCCTGCTTGGCCTTGCGGCCGCGCCACAATCTGAACTCGTCGTAGATTCGCTGCCCCTGTGCGTCAAGCTCCGCGCGCCAGTCCTTGCGCGCGGCCTCCTGCGGCTGGCGCGCTCCGCCGCCGTTGTCGGGAATATCTCTATATCGCAGGACCAACAAAAGCGTAGGCGTTTTTTCGTGAACAAGGAAATGTTCCGAAATCTCAATCACATCTTTGCCCAACTGAAAACCCGCAAGTTCTCCCTCGTCAAAGATCCCGGTTGCCGGGTTTAAGCGCAGGGTGAAAATCTTGAGTTTCATTTCTCCGCCGCAGTTTCCGGTTTACATTTACTGCTCCGGTAGCGCACCGGGCGCGGCTTACGCACGCGCCCGGTTTACTACCTCCGCAAGCTGATTACTGCAACAGATTTATACCAAGGGCCAAGTGTTCAGGTGTCCAAGGGTTACCGAGACCTCACAAGGCGGAACCCGATGATGTCGTAGCGGTAGCCAGGGTCGGAGTAGTCGCGGCGATCGGCCCGCAGGTAACTGGCGTCACGGTAGTTGAAGGAACCGCCACGCAACACCCGGTTGGAGCCCGCAGCTTCAAACGCACTACCGTCAACAGGCGCATCTTTATAAGAATCCTGATACTTGTCCTGCACCCACTGCCAGACGTTTCCTGCCATATCGCACAAACCCTGCGCGGTGTTACCGGCTGTCTTAGAGCACACAGGCATTGTGCTGTCTTTACCACAGCCGTAACCGCAGTTACCATACATCACGGCTTTGTCGCAGGTCGGTTCATCATTACCCCAAGGATATTTCTGGTTCTTGCCGCCGCTTGTGGCTGCATATTCCCACTCGGACTCGCTGGGTAGTCTTCCGCCTTTGAATTTGGCGTATTTACTCGCCTGGTCCCAATCCACGCAGTTGACCGGGTGAAGCTGACGGCCTGCCACGCCCCAGTTGCAATAATCGCCGGTGGCCGGTTCCGTACACCCGCCGTTGATTACGCATTCCGCGTATTGCTCAACCGTCACCGCTGTTTTGGACATATCAAAGGTTTTGATGGTGACCTTATGTATCGGCTTGGCATCTTCAAAACCATTTTCGCCGCTGTCGGTTCCCATGGTAAACTTCCCTCCGGGAATGGTAATAAACTCGACCGGCTTTGTAGGCACACCTGCAGTCGGATCGATGCCGGCCACATAGCCTTTATTAACACCTTTAACCGCTACGGCCTTCGGCTCCGGGATATTACCGCTGCTTTTATCGAACACGGGAATGCTTGTATCAAACTTCCCGTTGTCGGCTACAGCGTCCCTGAGGTCCGCCGGAATATTCCTATGCGAACTCTTAATATATCCAAACCCCGCCGCCGTCGCCACTACGGCAACAAGGGCATATATTTTCCATTTAGTCATAAGACCTCCTAAACAATACCTCGTATAAGTAGAAGTATACCCTCCCCACCCTCGATTTGTCAAGGGAACTAAAACCCAACTAAAACCCGTAGCCATCATGGCAAAAGACCTGGATATTTCTGGGCACTTAGCCTGAATCCTGCAGAATAATTCTGTTCCCTGACTTCTCCAATGAAAACTATCTTGAACTGCAGGATTACCAGGTTAGCGCGCGCAGCGGACATAGTTGAGCCCGGTGCTGCCGATATTATACATGCTGCCCACGGCGAACTGCAGACTCCAGGCATAAGCGGCGCTGACCGCGGGGCGGGAGGAGGTCCAATACCGCGTCTTCGGGTTTAAAAAATAGCCGTTATTTCCGGGGTAAGGGCCGTTGACATTCACTATACCGACCAGTTCGCCGGGTTTCGGCAGCCGCCAGTCGCTGTAGCCGGCGTAATCCAGGTCCTCGCAGGCTTTTACCGCTGCTTTCCGGTCATAGGCGCCGCCGAGCCCCGCGTCGTCCGGGTTCGTAATCCACATAAGCCCAGTGCGGTTATCCACGGTAACTGAAGAAATTCCCACAGGATTGTATACCGTATATCCGGGGCTTTGGGCCGCCGGTTTCTTCTCCGCTACAGCCGCGGGAAGCGCCGCCACCGGGACGGACAGGGCGGAGGCCTTCACTTCGCTCTCATTAAGCCCGTTGAGATTAAATTCTTCTCCTGCGGAAACTATGCGGGGCGCCAAACCCAGTATCACCAGCAGTATTATTTTATTCATCCCAGCCTCCAGCCTGCCTTTGAACCTGTCTATAGAGTATACAGCGGACGTGACAGGATTTTAAGAGGCTTTGGGCCCTGGAAAGCGGGGCATTGGACCTACAGGGGGCCGGGTCTAAAGGAGCGCGGCCCGGGAGATATTCTCCTGGACCGCGTAGGTCTATCGATTTCTAACAACGCTCTCTCAGAACTGTATCTTGCGGACCAGGTCTTCGCCGGCGGCGGGAACCTGCTCAACCTGCATGTCCTGTATTTCCGGTTCCGCGTCCTTGGAGGAGCCGATCTCCGCGAGGTGCTTCTGTAGCGCGGAGACCTTGGTTACGGCTTCACCCCTTCCCTCGTTCTGGCCCACGCGGAGCTGCACTTTGCAGCCGGCAGGGCTGTCCACGAAGTCGGTGCCGCCGCGTACAAGTATGCCCTCGATCTTGTTCGTGGAGGCATTGAATACCGCGGAGCCTGAATTGCCGCCGAAAGTGTCGAGGTCGGTGGAGAACCAGGCCCTGTGGCCGGCATCGCGCACTTTTGCGTCGCCTGCTATCTTTACCGGCAGGCCGACGGGGTGGCCTATTACGAAGACTTGGCTGCCTTCCTTGAGGTCCTTGTTCCGGTTCACGGCCAGCGGCGCGCGGCCGGTTACCTTACGGTCCAACTGCACCAGCGCGTAGTCGGGGCCGGCCTTATTAAGGAGAACTTTTATTATAGCAAGCACCGTCCCGAAGATGCCCGGGTAGCGCTTGTCCAGGTCGCGCTTTATGATGCGCTTGCAGCCGTAAATATCTTTGGCTGCCGCCGAGGTTCGGGCCTCGCCGCCTTCCTTATCTATATTGAAGCCGAAAACGAAACTAGTGTCGGCGCACTTTGCTTCGTCGGTTATACAGTGGCCGGCGGTCATAACTATATCCTCGCCCACCAGCGTGCCGGAACAGAAGGCGCCTATGGGTTGCTCGCGGAACTTTTCACCGGGGCAAAGGTTCAGAGCTTCGCCGAAGCCGATGGTGGCCAGTTTGTATTCACCGAGCTCGAACTCCACCTGCTTGGAGGGCCAGAGCGAGACCACGGAGTCCGCCAGTTGGCGCATAGCGGGGGAGGCCTCGAAATAATCCAAGCGATTGTCGTCGCCGTAGATGCTCTTGCCCTCGGCGCGGGCAATCGTCGGCAACACCACCGCGGCCGCCGCCAGGATAGAAACCGATTTTAAAAGTTTGTTCATAACGCCTCCTGATTGTTTGCTGAGTATATTATGGCCTATACTCGGAAAGTCAGCAAAGGCCCAAGGACCCTTTTATTTATAGGCCAAATGGCCGCTTCTCTTTTTTGTATCATAGCCGTAATGGCCCGGATACGGGGGCCTGTTCGGTGCTTTTTTAAAGAGGTGATCATGCCAGCATCCTCCCGCTTAAATTCTTTCGGTTCGCGCTCCGTCCTTCCCTTGTCGGAAGGAAGCGTGGAATACTACAGGCTCTCGGCTCTTTCAGGCCGGGAGGGGGTAGACCTTTCCGCCCTGCCTTTCACCATAAAGATACTCCTTGAAGGCGCGCTTCGCGCCGAGAACGGCCTGGAAGTGACGGTTGATGATGTTCTGAACCTTGCCAGGTATAACGCTAAATCACCCTCAGGGCCTGAAGTCCCGTTCGTGCCGGTGCGTGTGCTGATGCAGGACTTCACCGGCGTACCCGCGCTGACGGACCTGGCCGCGCTCCGCGATGCCCTGGCCCGCCTTGGCCGGGATCCGCAGTTGATCAATCCCCGCCTTCCCGTGGATCTGATCATAGACCATAGCGTACAGGTGGACGCTTACGGCAGCCGGGAAGCGCTGGCCGTCAACGCGCGGATGGAGTTCGAGCGCAACAGGGAAAGGTACGAATTCCTGCACTGGGGCCAAAAAGCCTTCTCCAATTTCCGGGTGGTCCCGCCCGCGTCCGGTATCTGCCACCAGGTCAATCTCGAATATCTTGGAAAAGTGGTCTGGCGGCTGAAAGAAAACGGCGCGGAAACCGCCTGCCCGGATACGCTCGTCGGCACCGATTCCCATACCACTATGATAAACGGCCTCGGCATACTCGGCTGGGGCGTGGGCGGCATAGAGGCTGCGGCGGCGATGCTGGGGCAGCCCGTCTTTATCCAACTGCCGGAAGTTATAGGCGTCCGCTTCTCCGGCGCCATGCCGGCCGGCTGCACGGCTACGGATTTGGTCCTGACCGTAACACAGAAGCTCCGCAAAAAAGGCGTAGTGGGTAAATTCGTGGAATTCTTCGGACCCGGCCTCTCCTCGCTCACACTGGCGGACCGGGCCACGGTCGCCAATATGTCGCCGGAATATGGGGCCACCTGCGGCTTTTTCCCGGTTGACGCCGAAACTCTGCGCTATATGCGCGCCACAGGCCGTACGGAGGCGGAAGTGGACCTGGCTGAGCGCTACTGCAAAGCGCAGGGGCTGTTCCGTACCGACGACACCCCGGCCCCGGTATTTACGGACACCGTAGAAGTGGAGCTCTCCGGCATCGTTCCCAGCCTGGCCGGTCCTTCCAGGCCGCAGGACCGTATTTCGCTGAACGAGGCGAAGGCCTCCTGGCGGCGGATACTCACTTCTCCGCCGGGACCGCAGGGCCTGGGCGTGCCAGAGACCGAGTCCGCCAGGATCGCGGCGATAAATTTCCCCGACGGGTCGCAGGCAACCGTCGCCCACGGCGCCGTGGCGATAGCCGCCATTACAAGCTAGATCGGAAGAGCGTCGTGTAGGGAAAGAGTGTGCT
>CAMTWW010000003.1:0-1952 GCA_947085555.1 uncultured Elusimicrobia bacterium
ATCTGCTGGAAAGCGAGCTGTTCGGGCATCTCACAGGGGCTTTTACCGGGGCGAAGGCCGAGCTGGTCCCACTCTGGATAGACAGGACAGGAGAGGACGAAGAGGTTAAGACCCTCATAAGCGGCTTCACGAGAGAGGTCGACAAGGAAATGGGGGTCGTTATCAGCGAGAGCGCCTTCGACCTGCTGAAGTCAACCACCGGCCTGGACTCGGACATCGGCAACTGGTTCACCGACGCTCTGCGCCGCCAGGCCGGCGCCGACATAGCTTTCCAGAACACCCCCGGCATCAGGTCGGAACTCCGGAAGGGTCCGGTCAGGATCCGCGACATCTACCAGGTAATGCCTTTCGAGAATACCCTGGTAAAGCTCACCATGACCGGCGGCCAGATAAAAAAGCTGCTGGCCGATAATCTCTCCGGCGGCTTCTCCAAGCTGCAGGTGTCCGGCCTCAAGATCAGCTTCAGGTCCCCGGCCAAGGCTCCCGGGAATATCATACTGGAGAAGAACGGGAAGCCTGTTAACGACGGGGACAAGCTAAGCGTGGCTACCAACAATTACCTGACCACCGGCGGCAGCGGCGGAAAAGTTTTCGGCGAGACCGGGAAGTCCGAAGACACTATGCAACCCATCAGGGATCTGCTTCTGAAAGACATAAAGACCAACCCCGTAAAGGCATTGCCGGAACGCGGCAGGATAGTCCGCCTCGATTGAACATGAAAGCCCTAACCCTTCTCTCCCTGCTCCTGCTGGGCGCCGGGGCATGCGCGAAAAAAGACGAGGTGGTGATCTTCGCCACGGGCCGTTCCCAGGGCCGGCTGTGGACTGAGGAAGCGCCGGGCCCCTCCGGGAAATCCAGTGGGTTCGCCGTTTTTAAAAGTATTTATGACCGGGAAAAGCTTCCCAGGCTGGCGGTAGATCTCGGGAACTGGTTTTCGGCCACCAGGGAAGGCCGGCTGACGCGCGGCCGCTCCACCCTGGCCTGCCTTAACGCGGTGCCCTACGCCGTGGCGGCGCCGGGGCTGGAGGATCTTTCCCTCTCTCCGCAGGAACTGGAGAAGCTGGCGGAGTCCTCGGCCGTGCCGCTGCTGGCCTCCAACCTTTACCTGAAAACGAATAAGAAGCCCGCCTTCCTTTTCAGTTCGCGCATAGCGGAGGCCGGCGGCCGCAAGATAGGATTTTTTTCGGTGATCATCTCCTCCCCGTCAAACCCGAACAAGCCCAGGTATCTGCCCAATTACAAGCTGGAGAAGGAAACCTATGAGGCGCAGAAGGCCATAAAGGCTCTCCGCGACGGCGGCGCACAGCTCGTAGTAATGCTGCTGAGCGTCAACCCGAAGGAAAAAGCCACCCAGGCCTTTTTCCGCGACCTGCTCTCGAAGCTGCCCAGGATCGATCTGGTAATTACCGACGAGCCTTCCATAGAAAAACCTTTTAAGGTGGCCCGCGGCTGGGTGGCCGGGGCGGGCCTGGAACTGGCCTCCGCCGCTAGGCTGGCGCTCAAGCTAGACCGCGCCACGGGAAGGCTGGTGGGCCTGGACTGGAAAAAGATCCCGCTCAAGGCCGGTGAATACGGCGAGGACCCCGGTATGCTCAAGATCGTGGAGGGCTACAGGAAATCGGCGGACGCCCATTTCTCCAGGCGCGTGGGCTCCCTGGCTGCCCCCCTTCCTTTGAGCGACTCCGGCGTTTCCCCCGCCGCCGATTTCGCCGCTGACTGCATGCGCCGCTGGGCCAGGACGGATGCCGCCATCATCGGCCTCAGGGAGCCGGCGGCCGGCTTTTCAAGCGGGACCGTCACCGTGGGGGATCTTTACGCCGCCTTCCCCCTTGACTCCAGCGTGGTTTTCGTGAAGATACGCGGGGACGACCTGGAGCGGGCCCTGGCCGGGCTTCAGCCGGGGGAAATAAGCGTTTCCGGCCTGCGCCTTTTCCTTAAGGATGGGGCGCTGG
>CAMTWW010000004.1:0-2951 GCA_947085555.1 uncultured Elusimicrobia bacterium
ATCGCGTCCGGCAGCCAGACAAAGAGCGGGAACTGCGCCGACTTGCCGGTGGCCCCGAAAAACAGGAGCAGGCAGATCAGCGTGGGCGCTCCGACGCCAAGCACGGTGACGGAGGTCAGCAGGGGCGCGTTCTTTTCCAGCGATTCGAAGTCCATCGCGAAGACCCCGTTAAAGGCCAGCAGGGCCGACAGGAGCATAAGACCCAGGAGGAAGCCGGCGTCCCCCACGCGGTTGGTTATGAAGGCTTTTTTACCGGCGGTGGCCTTTTCCGGGTCTTCGTACCAGAAGCCTATTAAAAGGTAGGAGCACAGGCCAACGCCTTCCCAACCCACGAACATGACGAAAGGGTTGTCGGCCAGCACCAGGACAAGCATGAAGAAGACGAAGAGGTTGAGATAAGCGAAGTAGCGGTTATAGCCGGCGTCGCCCTTCATATAGCCGATGGAATAGACGTGTATAAGGAAGCTGACGCCCGTGACTATCAGGGCCATCACGGCGGAGAGCGGGTCGAAGCGGAGGGCCGCGTCCACGCTGAAAGTCCCGGCGGAGATCCAACTGTAGAGCGTGTCCCTGAGCAGCCGGTTCTCTACAGGCAGGTTCAGCAGGTAGGAGAAAGAGAGGGCGGCGAAGATGAAAGCGACGAAGATCGCTAGGGCGCCGATAATGCCCCCGGCCTTTTCGCCCAGGAATTTTTTCCCCAGCAAGCCGTTGACGGCGAAGCCGGCCAGCGGGGCCAGAAGTATCCATTTCAGCAGAGGGTAGTAGTTTCCTTCCATAAAAGTTAAAGGCTAGTATTCGCTGGACAGCTGGACGGCTAGGCAGCTGGGCAGCCATACACTTCTAAAATCCTCAACTCCTTAAAAAAGCCGTCTAGCTGTCTCGCTGCCTAGCCTTTGAGTTCCTTAATATTTTCAGCCTCAAGTGTTTTAAAAACAGACGAAAGCGCTATAATAAGCGCGAGGCCTATCCCGGCTTCGGCGGCGGCTACGGCGAAAAGCATCACGGCGTAAGCCTGCGAAAACGTTTCGGGGCCGAGGGCGACCAGGGCTATGTTCGCGGCGTTGAGCATCAGCTCCAGGAACATCAGCATGCGCACCAGGCTGCCGCAGGTGAGGAAGCCGGCCGCCGCGAGAGAGAACAGGATAAAGGAGATGGCAGCCAAAGAGTAGGCGCTCATGCGGCCCTCCTCTTTGAGGTCAGCGCGACAGCGGCCACTATCGCCGTCAGTATCAGCAGCGACAGGAGCTCGAACTGGAAGGCGAAGCGCCCGAAGAGGGCGCGGGCCAGATCCAATGTCCCGGTCTCGGAGAATTCAGGCGAGACCATAATGGCCTTAAGGGCGGTCGAAGCTTTAAGCAGTTCCAGCAGTATCACGGCGGCCGCGGCCAGGCCCAGCACTTTAGTGAAGCTCCCCTTTGAGGGCTTGTCCCGCCAGGCCGCAGGGGTAGCGGTGAGAGCCACGATGAAAAGGGTCATGATGGCGCCGGCATAAAGTATTATCTGCAGCGCGGCCAGCAGTTGGGCGCTGAGGGCGAGGTAGATCCCCGCCGTGGAAAGGAGGGCGGCCAGCATCAGCATGGCGGCTTTCACCGGGTCCCGCTGGAAGATCATCAGGAGCGTGGCCAGGGCGGCTAGGCCGCCGAAAAGGTAGATAGCCGCGGTAAGTATCATTCTTCCCCCCGCGATCTGAGATATTCATTGGCAAGGCGGTTAGCGGCGCCTTTCCCGGAGGGTTCGCCCGGGAGGTTGCGCAGCATGCTTTCTTTTGTCATAAGGAGTTCCCCCCTGTTCAGAGCGCCGCCCGGCAGCTCCTCGGTGTCCATGGCTATGGCGTCTTCGGGGCAGGCCTCTACGCACATCCCGCATACGACGCAGCGGGAGAGGTCTATGTCGAAAACGGCCGGGTATTTCTCCACGGTATTCTCCGTGTATTCAGCGGCCTCTATGCGTATGCAGTAAGCGGGGCAGGCCGTCTGGCACATGAAGCAGGCCACGCACTTGGGTTGTCCGTCGGAACGGACCTTAAGGCGGTGACGGGTGCGGAGCCTGGCATTCCCGGGCAGGGGTATTTTCTGCTCCGGGTACTGCACCGTGAGGATGTTCTTAGGGTTGAACAGATTAGCGAAGAAATGCCGGGTGGTGACGGAAAGGCCGCGGGCTATCTCCCAGAGATAGATCCCCTCCAGCAGGTTCAGCGGCTTATTATTCACTTTCTTTACACTTATCATATCAGCAGCACCGCGCCGGTTATTAAAATATTCAGCAGGGCCAGCGGCAGCAGGGCTTTCCAGCAGAGGCCCATCAGCTGGTCGAAACGGAAGCGCGGCAGGGTCCAGCGCACTACCAGCGAGAACCAGCAGAAAAAGACGGTCTTTGCGGTGAACGCCCCTACCTGCATGGCGGAGACCAGGTAGTGGTTAAGCGGCAGCTCCGTCCCGCCGGGGAAGATAAAGCCGGTCTCGTAAAGGTAAGGGACCTGCCAGCCGCCGAAGAACAGCGTGGTAATCAGCATGGCGATCAGGACGATCTCTAGGAATTCCGCGAACATGAAAGCCGCGAAGCGCATGGAGCTGTACTCCATGAAATAGCCGATGATCTCCGATTCCCCCTCCACTAGGTCGAAAGGGGTGCGCTTGTTCTCGGCGGTGGCGGCGATCAGGAAGAGTATGAAGGCGAAGGGCTGGTATACCACGCCCCAGGCCGGGACGAAGCCGAACAGGACCCCGCCCTGGGCCCGCACCATGTCCTGCAGGCCGGCCGAGCCGTAGATCATCAGGAGCCCGACGAGCGTCAGCCCGAGCACGACTTCGTAGGAGACCATCTGCGCCGCGCCGCGCATGGCGCCGAGCAGGGCGAAATTATTTTTGGAGGCCCAGCCGCCGAAGAACAGCGTGGTAATCAGCATGGCGATCAGGACGATCTCTAGGAATTCCGCGAACATGAAAGCCGCG
>CAMTWW010000005.1:0-6249 GCA_947085555.1 uncultured Elusimicrobia bacterium
AATAGCGGCTCCGCTGTGTTCGTAAATTTCACCATCGACAGGAGCTCACCGACAGCGCACATTACACTACCCAGGGACGTTAATAACAGCGGTATAAGGCAGCTAAATTCGCTCGCCGGCACCGCCGTGGATAATTTCGGCAACGCCGAGGTCTTCCTCGCCATCCGGCAGCTGGGCGTTCCACCGATGTGGTTTGACGGCGCCAATTTCGGGATCGGCGGCGTGGACCCGGTCTGGCTCTCCATGAAGACGCTCGGCATACTTTCTTCTGACGGAACCGCCTGGTCCACCGCTCCAGTCACGCTTGACGGCGCCTTCACGGCTGAACCTTCGGGCCTGAACTACCTTATCCTCGCCAAGGCGCGCGACATCGCCGGCAATGAACAGGAAACCTTCGGGGTGGGGGTCTCCTCGCTGGTCATACACGCGGATAAATTCCCGCCGGCCTCTTCCATCACCCTGCCGGCGGACAACCTGAACGGTACCAGCGGCAGGTACAAGTCGGCCCTTATCGGTAAATCCGCCAATGCCAGCCGCTTCTACGGCAGCGCGAACGACCTGTATTACACGGTGGCTAATTCCACGGTGGCGCGGGCGGATATCAGGCTCTCCTACCTGCTTGCCGGGGACACCTGGTACTGGCAGGCGCCCGGCTTCAGCTCCGGCACCGTGGCGCTGGCCAACTCCTGGAGGGTAACGAATATAAGCCCGAACCCGCCCAACTCCGACTGGATCTATCTCGCCGATATAATCTGGCAGACCGGGCTGGGGGACCTGGAATACAAGCTTGAGACCCTGGCCATGGACGATTCGCGCCCGGCTTCGGACAGCGGGGACGGCAACTGGGAAACCCAGCAATCCCGCGGGACCAATCTCAAATATTTCATAGTGGACGACACCCCGCCCTCCGTGCTTATCACCACTCCGACAGAGAACGCCGTGCGCGCGCTGCCCGGCATAGGCGGCACCGCCGCGGCCGAGCTGGCCGGCTTCAACAGGACGGAGATCAGGATCTCCACCGGCGCCGGCGCCAGGTATTGGGACGGCTCCGGCTGGACGGCCGACGCCAATACCTGGATAAACACCGCTAAACTGGGCGCCACTTCCTGGTATTACACCGTGCCCGCCGGCATGCTGCGGGACGACGCCGAGTACACCGCCGAGGCCAGGGCGCTGGATTATGCCGGCAACTACTCCTCGCTGTATTCCACTTATACAGTCACATATGACATTACGGCCCCGCTGGTCTCATTGGATTTCCCGGTCAACGGCGCCACCTATTCCCGCGTCTTCGCCTCCACCCCGCTGGCCGGCACCGGAACCAATAACCAGGTTTCGCCTTATTCCGGGCCCAGCACGGCCTCGGTGAAAATTACCGACCTTGAGACTTCGGAGTGCTTTAACGGGACCGGTTTTGCGGGCTGCCCGGCCTGGCTGCCGGCGCAGGGCACCACGGCCAACTGGTCCTTCAACGACGCCGATCTCGTCTTCAACAGCGACCGCCGCTACCAGTATGAGGCCAGGACCCAGGACCTGGCCGGGAATTATTCCTCTGTGGCCGGCGTGGTCACCAAGTTCGACCTGGACACGCCTACCTCTACCGTGCTCTCGCCCTCGGCCGAATTCGTAAATACTTTCACCTCCGTCTCCGGCGAGGCGAACGATGAAAGGCTGGGCCAGCGGGTTTACGAGGCCGGTCTTGGCACCTACACAGTGAAGGTGGCCGTGCGCATGGTAGGAGGCAACTGGTGGTATGCCGCCGACTCCGCCTTTAACCAGTCCGAGCCCAAATGGTACGAGGTGCCGGTCAATACCGCGCCGTACAGCATCGGGAAAGCCACCGTCACCTGGAACTACAACTTCCCCGCCGGTCTGCAGGCGGCCATAATCAGCAATAAGCGCCAGGACTATCGCGTCGTCACCTACGCCTACGACGTGGCCCTTAACAGGGAATTCGGCCAGGTAGCCGGCGAGCCCCTGAACGCGCATATCCCGGCCGGCGCGGGCAGGATTGTGCAGTTCGACAATGAAATTCCGGTAGCGCTGACCACCGCCCCCGCGAATTTCTCTTCGCAGAACAGCGTGCCGTTCATTTACGGCGTGGTGACCGACACCGGGGCGATAGTCGGGGTGCAGGTGCTGGTGAAAGCCCGCGGCTCCTGGGACGCCGCCTGGAACGGGGGAACCACCGGCACCATTAGCGATTGGGATGATGATCCCGACACCAAGTACACCCACTGGAGCACCGCAACCTATTCCAACGGCGCCTGGTCGCTGGCCCTGCCGCCGCTTTCGCCCGTCAATAACCGCAAGCTCTCGGTCTGGGCGCGCGGCTATGACAAGGCCGGGAACTGGCAGCCCACTCCCAGCAATACCCAGATAGGCGCGAATCTCAACGCGGATGATTCGGCCGCCCTTTATTTCACTTACGACACTAATTCCCCGGTGACCGGCGTGACCGCGCCAGACCGCTATGCTCTGGCGGTGGCTACCGGGCTTATAGCCGGAACGGCCTTTGAGGCCGGCAGTGACCCCAGCGGCGTAAGCGAGGTGCGTCTGCGCATGCGCCGCTCAGATGACAAGTACTGGCATTTCATTAACGACAACTGGACCGAGGCCGGCCCGAACGACAGGTTCCCGGCCGTTTTCACCAGCCCCTGGTCAAGGGTTTTGCTCCCTGCCTCGCAGGACAACGGGTACGCCTACGATATTTACAGCCACGCGCGGGACCAGGCCCGGAATAACCAGAACCTGGCTTATTTCTCCACCTTCACCTTCCTGCTGGATACGACGCTGCCGGCTTCAAAAGTGACTTACCCTGAGCATAACAGCTATATCAGCGGCGCTGTTTCGGTTATAACCGGCACGGCTGACGACTCGGTGGAAAATCTGAACGGCTGGTCCTCCCCGCGCAGTTACGAGGCCGGCATAGCGGCCGGCGGGGTGCAGGTCTCGCTGCAGCGCCTCACCGATGATAACTGGTGGAACGGCGTCAACGACTTCACCCCGGGGCAGAAGTGGCATACCGCTTCCTTCTCCGGCGCTTCCTCCGGTACCTGGTCTTACAATATCACCGGGGCTATAACGAACAACACCACTTATTACGCCATAAGCAGGACCACGGACATAGTGGGCAATATGCAGGTCACCTATACCACCAACTATTTCGCCGGCGACGCCACGCTCCCGGATTCGCGCGCCGTCTCGCCCACGGGAACGCTCTCGGCTATAAATCTAGTCTCCGGCACCGCCAGCGACCCCGCGCCCGGCGAACTAAGGAACTCCGGCGTGGTCAGGATAGCCCTGAAGAGGATAAGCGCCCCGTCGGCCTGTTACGATAACGCCGCCAATTCCTGGCCGTCCTGCCCCGCCGGTGTATACCCGGACGACCGCCTCTGGTTCTCTACCGGCACCATCAGCGATCCGCGCGGCCAGCCCGGAAACTGGAGCTGGAACACCTCGGCGCTGAACTGGTATAATGGCGCCACCTATGAACTGCAGGCGCTGGCCCTGGACAAGGCCGGGAATGAGCGCGCGCTCCCGGGCGCAAGCGCCTATGACATCACCTTCAACTTCCTGACGCCGGCCGCCGATACCAATATAACCATCCCGGCCAATGAAATGGGCAACTATCGGAGTTCGGCCCTCAATTCCCTTATAGGCAACGGCTCCAATCTGCGCTTCAATGTGACCAGTCCCAACAGCATACAGATATACCTGAAACGTCTCAAGGAGCCCGCCTCCTGGTGGTATGAGCCCGACGGCGGCTATTGGATGGACACGGCCACGTATACCTATGTCAACGTGCTCGGCGGAGCCGGCAACTGGGATACGGGCTTTACCGCGAGTAACATCTTTAAGGTGGACAATGCCTCCTACACCTACACCACTATCGGCTTTAACTCCGGCAACGAGGAGGAGACCCCGCCCACCACCCGCACCATCATCGTCGACAATACCAAGCCTTTGAGCGTGGTGAAGGTGCCCGGGCAGCCTTATGTAAACTCCATGACCTCGATAAGCGGCACTGCATTAGACCCCGGCCGCTCCGAGCTGTCGCAAGCCAACCGGGAGGGCATGGACCGGGTGTTCATGTATATCAAGGATGCCCAGGGCCGGTACTGGAACGGCCTCACCTTTGATACCCTCATGTCCTCCAGCGCCATCCTGGCCCAATCTCCGGCGGACTGGAGCGCCGGGGACTGGAGCACAGCCACGCTGGTCACCCCGAAGCTGCTGGACGGGAACCAGTACACGATTTACGTCCAGCCCGTGGATAAGGCCGGCAATTTCCAGAACAACGAGGCGCAAATGCCGTCATACCAGGTGGTTTACGACACGGCGCCTCCCAGTTCCGGCTTCACCGTCCCGTCCGGCTACGCTATCAGGAGGTCCCTGCCGGCGATAACAGGCACGGCCTTGGACCCGCCCGGCTCTAACCCGCCCGGCCTGAAGGCCGACCTTGCGCGCGTGGAAATACAGATCCTCGACGATGGCTTCACGGAGTACTGGCATAACGGCGCGAACGCTTTCGTCACCGACATTTCCAGCTTTAACGCGGCCGCCGGAACGAATGTCTGGAGCTATTCTCACGGCTCGCTGGCCTCCGGCCTAACCTCCGGCAGGTATTATATACTCCAGTCGCGCACGCTGGATAAGGCCGGCAACAGTCAGGCGGGGTTCACGGCCGGGATCTCCTCCATAACTTTCATCTGGGACACCGAGAAACCACAGTCCTTCATGGTGCAGCCTGTCAACGGGGGGAACTACAAGCCGTCGGTGCTGGCCGCCGGAAATGAAATAAACGGAACCTCTTCGGATAATTCGCTGCCTTATGCGGGAGTGCAGCTGAGCACCACGCAGATAAACCTGTCCTACCTGAGCGACGGCGTCACTTACTACTGGGACGGCTCCGCCTTCGTGGGCGCCGCAACCGAGGCGGAAGTAATCCAGGACAGTTCCTGGAGGGACACCAATAGTTCGGATACCTGGAAATATACCTCTCTGGGCATCGGCAACTGGGTTTCCGACAAGCCCTACACGCTGCGCGTGCGCGCCTTCGACAAAGCCGGCCCGCTGGGCGCCCATGGCGGCAACGAGCAGGACCCGTGGACCGTGGTCAACTTCACCGTGGACGGCACGCCGCCGGTCTCGCGCGTTTCCACCCCCACGGCGAACAGCTTCATACAGGGCACCCTGCCGGTGATCTCCGGCACCAGCTACGGCGGCCTGTCCGGCCTGGCGGCCGCCGGGGGCCTGAAGCTGAAGATCTCCAACGTGGTTGCCGGGGACACCTGGTACTGGAACGGTAAAACGGCGCTAGGCTGGAGCTCCGGTACGGTGGTAGAACTGCCGGTGGATTACACTTCCTCGGCGTCCACTATCACCTGGAGCTACCCGCCGGCCACCTGGGACGCGCCCGCTATCTCCATAGACAACCAGGTCTATACCCTTTCCGTGGCCGGCTTGGACAAAGCCGGCAATGCGGAGACGGCCGCGCCCATAAGCGTCACTTCCGACTTCAATTACCCGGTCATCACTATCTCCACGCCCATGGCGGGAGCTAACGCCTTCTACGGGACCAACAGGCTTACCGGCCAGCTGCTGGGCAACTCGTCCGACGCCCCGGCCCAGATAGTGCCGCCTATCAAGGTCCAGATAGCCGATATCTCGCAGTCCGGTGATTTCACCACCATGCCCAAGTGGAACGGCTCGGCCTGGGCGGTAGTCGCCTCCACCTGGCTGGGAGTTTCCAGCCTCAACCCCTGGTCCTATACGGAACCTTCCTGGCCCGAAAATAAGCGCTTCAGGGTAGAGCTGACGGCCGCCGACTATGCCGCAAACCAGGTGCCGGCCGGGACTTTCGTGCGCGAATTTATCTATGACGTCAACAGGCCGTCCACCACCATCACCGTCCCTTCGGCCGCTTTCCATAACCGCGCGCAGATCCTGTTCTCCTCCGGCTCCGCCGTGGACTGGGTGACTTACTCCGCCACCCAGGCCCTGAGCGGCATCGCCGTGGACGGCGTGGAGGTGCAGATAGTGGTACAGCCTTCCGGCGACACTTTCAACGGCACGGCCTTCGCCCCCGGCGACTTCTGGCGCAGGGCCGTGATCACGCCCACTTCCCAGGTCTTTGACGCCGTGCTGACCACGAATATAGTTTCCGGTCTCAACTGGTCCTACCCGCGCTCCCCGGACGTCTGGCCGCCCGTGGGCACCCCGCTGGTGGAGGGCAGCACCTACACG
>CAMTWW010000006.1:0-3959 GCA_947085555.1 uncultured Elusimicrobia bacterium
CGGATTTATGATACCAGTCAAACACACCGATATGTTCGGCAAACAGTACTTATTCCACGAAATTAAACCAAAAATCAAAAACCTTGACCCAAACACGGTGATGGAACGCATTTTTGATGGCCCGGATACTGAAATGGTCTACTTTTTCCCTCCGGATAAAGAACTTTGAAATTCCTGAGCATTAAATTATCTCCCGCAGAAGCTCCTGGCGGGGCTGGGGGATGACCACTTTTTCCACCAGCAGGCCTTTTTTGGCCACTACGGCGGCGCCGGCGGCTACGGCGGTTTCGGCGGCGGCTACGGAGCCGGTCAGGGTGACGAACGCTTTACCGCCGAGGGCCATGGCAAGGCGGATTTCAAGAAGTTTCACGGGCGCGGCTTTAACGGCGGCATCAGCGGCCTCTACCAGGGCCGAGACGGAGAAAGCCTCGATTATGCCGAGGGCTTCAAGGCCTTCCACTACCGTAGTTCCGGCTATGGCCGGAAAAACTTCGGGGTGGATATTCGGGATGACAAAACTGTCCACCAGCGCGTGCGCGGCTTTTGCCGAACCGGCTTCCACGGCGGCGCTGACCTCGCCGACATCGCCGGCTACGAGCGCGATATATTTACCGGGACAGATGGAGCGGGACAAGATCAGTTTTATATTGGAAGTCTTCAGCATGGCGTCGGCGGCTTCCATGCCCTTGGCGACACTGGAAAGTTCGACACCGCCTATAGCGTTAAGCATAAATCTCCACGTACTTTTCATTGACCTTGCCGACGGTGCCGGAAATGCTGGCATGCACCGGGCAGCCCAGTTTGTCGGCGGTGACAGCCCCTACCACGGAGCCTTTCTCAACCTTCTGTCCCTCTTTTACCGATGGAACACAGGGCGAGCCTATATGCTGGCTCATTAGGATTTTAACCTTGGAAGGTTTGCAAGAAATGTCAGTCCAGGGCGCGTCTTTATTGTAATCTTCAAGCCCGAGACGTTTTACCAGTTTTGAAACCGGGACCTTCCGGAAATCGCGCACAGGATGCGGCTGCGCGGCAATGCCGGTGTTAAGGGCGGAATTTTTAAAACCCATCTTTTGCTCGCGCAGGTCCGACTTGGCCGCCACGCAGGCTTCGCGCGGGTTAAGGCCTTCGGGACAGGCATACAGGCTGCATAGCGAGCATTCGCAGCAGAGCAGGCCGTACTGGCTGTGCAGCTTATGTTCCGGCCCGCCGGAAAAAAGCATGGTGCGCATCACGCGGTGGGGCTGTACGTTATGCCCCAGCAGGTAGCGCGGACAGAACTCAGTGCAGAAAGAGCACTGGTCGCAGGCGGAACGCCCCACGCGGGTGAAGACGGTCCGGCTCTGCGCTTTTTTAACGATAAGGGGATGACTTTTCGGAAGGACCACGATGCCGCCGGAAGCTTTCACCACCGGCGCCTCGAAATCCGTCATGACCTTGCCCATCATCGGCCCGCCGTCGATATAGGCCGGGTCCTTTACCGTAAAGCCGCCGCAGAGCTCTACGGCCTCGCGCCAGGCGAGGCCGACGGGGACCCTGAAAGTGGCCGGCTTTTTTACCGCGCCGTTCACGGTTATGAAAGTTTCGGTTACGGGGCGCGGCGCAAAGGCCGCGTTATAGAGGGTCTCCACATTACAGACCACGCAGCCCACGTCGAGAGGAATGCCGCCCGGCGGGACTATGCGC
This sequence comes from uncultured Elusimicrobia bacterium, assembly GCA_947085555.1. GTDB lineage: Bacteria > Elusimicrobiota > Elusimicrobia > Elusimicrobiales > UBA9959 > UBA9959. The sequence goes on from CAMTWW010000006.1 coordinate 1,687, forward strand.
CCGGCTGCCTCTAAAACCAGGCACTGCTCGTCGCCGGCGGGGTAATAATCGCCCATCTTCAGCACTGAAATATTTTTGCGGCCCCGCGCTATTTCCTCGAGGCGCGGGATGAGCTTCTCGTGCTTCTTCTTTATGCCGACGATCCCTTTTTTCGCGCCCACTGCGCGCATCAGCATTTCCAGCCCGTCGAAAACCTTTTCGGGGAAATATTCCAATATCTTCTGGTCTTTTTTAAGGAGGGGTTCGCACTCGGCCGCGTTCACCAGCGCGTACTCCGCCCGCCCCTGCGCTTTCACGTAGGTAGGAAAGCCCGCGCCGCCTGCCCCTACCACTCCGGCGCTGCGCAGGTTTCGGCTGAATTCGGCTGAGAAGTCGGACATCAGTTACTTGAAAAACTACCTGGCCGCGACCATGCGCTTCTTGACGGCCGTGGCGAGGCGCTTGATCCCCTCGTCGATATCTTCGGGAGTGGGATAGGAGAAATTCAGGCGCATGGTGTTCTTGCCGGAACCGTCGCAGTGGAAAGCGGAGCCTATGACATAGGCGACGTTCTCTTTCAGTGCGTCCCCGAACATCTCGTCGGCGCTCATGCCCCCGGGCAGGCGCACCCACAGGAAGAGGCCGCCTTCAGGCCTGGTCCAGGTTACGCCCTCGGGCATATATTTCTCAAGCGCGGCCACCATGGTGTCTTTCTTGAGCTTGTAGGTCTTCTTGATGACCTCTATGTGCTTCTCGAAGTAGCCGGAGCGCAGGAAATCGGCCGCGATCAGCTGGTTGAGGCTGGAGGTGCAGAGGTCGAGCGACTGCTTGAGGATCTCCATCTTCCTGATGATCTGCGGGTGCGCGAGGATGACGCCGAGGCGCAGGCCCGGCGCGAAAGTCTTGGAGAAGGTGAACAGCGAGATGATATTGTCGGTCTTGCGGCTGCTCTGGTCCAGGCGGTAAAGCATTTCGGGGGCCTTGCCTTCAAAGCGGATCTGGCGGTAAGGCGAATCCTCTATCACGGCCACATTGTATTTTTCAGAAAGCTCTATGACCTTCTTGCGTTTCTCCTGGGAGAGGGTTACGCCGCTGGGGTTCTGGAAGTCCGGGACCAGGTAGATGAATTTATAGTGTTCGTCCTGCGCCCTGAGCCAGGCGAGCTTCTCTTCAAGCTCGTCGGTGCTTATGCCGTCGTCCTCCAGCTTTACGCCGACGAATTCGCAGCCGTAGGATTTGAACACCTGGAGGCCGCCCATATAGCTGGGCTTTTCCACCAGTACGGGGTCGGAAGCGTCTATGAACAGCCGGCCGACCATATCCAGCGCCTGCTGGGAGGCCGTGGTAATTATCAGGTTCTCGGGCCTGGCGGTTATGCCTTCATGCTTCTTCAGGAACTTGAGGAATTCCTCTTTCAGCTCAGGCAGCCCGTCGGTGGGCCCGTACTGCAGGGCGACCCTGCCCTGTTTGGCCATTATTTCTTTTACGGAATCGGCGACGAAATCGTAGGGGAAATGCTGGGGATCGGGGAGGCCGCCCGCGAAGGAGATGACCCCTGGTTTGTTGGTTATTTTCAGGAGTTCACGGATTACGGAAGCTTTGGTCCGCCGGGGGACGGTGGCGAGATTCTTTGTGATGTCGATCATTGTTCCTCCGCTTTAGTCTTGCCGCTACCAATAATCTACTCAATTAGACATACTAATTCAAGCTAAAAAGATAACTACTCAGGTAGACAGAATTCAGTAGTCAGGATTCAGAATGGCCGACTACGAACAAGCCTCCGGCGGTTTTCTGACTCCTGGCTTCTGAATTCTGGCTTCTGGCTACCTGAGCAGTTACCTAAAAAGAAAGCCCTCAGTCTTCTCCGGGCAGCGCCTTCGCGGCGGCGGCGAAATAGTCCAGGTTTTCCTTGTAGTAATCCTTCCTGGCCGGGTCCGTTTCAGCCGAGTGTTTTTTGTCGTAGTAGGCCAGCGCTTTAGGATAAACTGAATCCTTCAGCTCCAACAGGTCCGCGGGGAAAGGCCGCCCGGTAGCGGCGCAGGCCTTTTCAAGGGACTTTAAATGCTGGCTCAGCGCCTCTATATCCATTTTCCTCGAACTATCACGCAGGAAGGAAGCCGCCTCAAGGATGGCCAGCGCGCCTTTTGTTTTCAGCGAGCCCAGGACTTCCGGGTCAAGCCCGTAGCCGGCGGAATTGACATCCGCCATGGCCAGGCAGTCCAGCGCCAGCGGGTAATTTTTCTCTTCGAGCGCTATCGAGCCCAGGAAAAGCAGCGCGTCCGCGCTGAAAGCCG
>CAMTWW010000007.1:0-3486 GCA_947085555.1 uncultured Elusimicrobia bacterium
ATGCCCACTATCGCGCCGTCGTAAACCGAACCTGCAGCTACAGAGGAAGCTATAACCTGTGAACCCAGCGAACCGGCCTGCACCCCGGAGGCCAAAATATTTGAAGCCATTATCCCGGTCAGTGCGGACCCATCGATGGCAGGAAGGGGGCCTGTAAGTTTGGAAGCGGCCATGCTGACAATCTTGGCGTTGGTAACCTGGCCGTCGGCAATATCGGAACCGACGGAATAAGCGGCGCTGGCGGCGTAAACAGCGTAAGGCACGGACAGCAGGCGGACGCGGGGCGTCATGGGCGAGTCGGCGCCGACCTGGACTTCGAGATAGCGGGTGTCGGAGGAGAACACCGAGGGGGCCAGGGCTGTCGAAGCGCCCAGACTTGCATTGAAGATACCGTTATCCAGGGAGAGGCTCTGGGTTTCGTTCCAGATCAGGCTTCCGGCGGAGGAGGCGTCGTAGATCCGGAAGGTGAGCGAATAAGTCCCGCTCAGCGGGTTGCCGTTTGCGTCTACTAGGCGGCCCTGGTAGTTTATCAGGGCTGGCGCAGCGCCGGCTAAGGCCGGCAAGAGCAGCAGGACCGAGAAGATTTCGAGAACCAAGGCTTTAAGCGTTTTCATAGTGCCTCCGGGAACATTTTGGAACGAAATTGGTAAATTAGCCGGTAAGTTTCTACTGAAACTTACCCCTCGCATAGCGAGGGCGCTCTGCGCGGCATACACCCTTGCGGACCGGGCACGCATAGCGCTGTGTTCGCAACCCGCTACTGCGGGGAATCCCGCTGGATTCGAGTTAACCCTCCACCAAAATTAATAGCAACGACTTTGCCAAACAGCTTTACCGGCCTATAACCAGGCCGGATCTGCCGCAAATCATTTTTATATAAGGAAAGACTAGAAGCCGCTATTCTGGAATTAAAAGTGCTGGAAGGCTGAGACAGGCAAATCCTCCTATTATGAAGGGGAGATAACTTAGCAGCATATCACGGCATAATCCAATAAATCCAGGTTGGGACATGGATATATTATAGTTGAGGCGCTGATGAGGAAATAATGCTGAATAGTTAAGTTGTTGTTACAGGGTGGTGTAGACTAAAATCAACCATGTAGACATATATCCACATATATGTGTAGATAAATATCCTCACTTAATCCACATATTGAACTCCGCATTTAGGACTCCATCCTCTCCTTCCTTTTCAGCCATAGCGCGAAAAAGGGATCGGGGACCTTCCAACCTGCGGCTGCTTTTTCGATGTAATCTATTTCAGAAAGTTTTTTCATGGCAGCCTGCACTCCCCCAAGTGACCCAAGACGGTGCCTGTTTATATACTCCACCGCAAAAGGAGACGCCACAGGCTCCTCAGCTATAGCGCCAAGCAGTGCAATCTGGCGCGGCCGGAGCGCCTGCAGCATTATTTCAAACAGCGGCGTTTCCTCGCTAAGCAATTGAGAGAGGCCCTCTTTTAAATTAGCGTCAGTCACTTTATTTTTTGCCGCTTCAAAAATAAAATAGGAGAGTTTTTGAACGTAATAGGGATAAGCTTCGGAAAGCGTGTGTATCTGCCTCGCGATATTCTCAGGACAAATTTTCCCGCTTTCCCTGAAAAGCCCGGCGAGATATTTTACGGTGTCTTCCGCAGGAAGAGGCGGGAGGGTATAGTTGATTGCGCTGTTATAAAATGGGCGTTTTTTGTCGTTGAAGATATCGAGCAGTATCCGTCTGCGGCTGCCGACAAAAAAATACGACACGTTCTCCTGACCTTGTATATGCGAGCGGAGCGTGCCCTCTATAAGCCTGGATTCCTTCAGCTCCGTGACTTCCTGGAACTCGTCAAAAACGACATTGCATTTTATCCTGCCGGATTTAAGGAACTTGCTGAACCCGGTCATTGTCTCCTCAAGCAACTGCATGCCGGATTTCCCCCTTGACACCTCCACCGTCACGGCCAGGCCGGCTTCAGCGTCAGGTCTTATTACAGGCCGCAGGCTGGTAAAGATCTTTACTGCTTTTTCAAAAACAGACTTTTCCCTGTATACCACGGCGTAAATAGCCGCCGCGAACTTCGCGACGAATTCGTCAACGGAGGAAATCCCGAAATAGTCTATATAGACTGGAAGAATTCCCGCTTTAGCCAGCCTGCCCTGCACGCGCTTAACCAGAGAGGTCTTCCCGTATCTTCTCGGAGAGGACAGAACGACATTTGTGAAATTCCTGGCGTAGCGCGCCAGGTCGTCAGTCTCTTTTTCCCTGTCGCAAAAAGGAACGGACAAGGGCAGCGGCTTTAAATAGAACGGGTTTTTCATATTCCCTCCGGCCTCGCAAGGCTATGCCAGTGCCGTAACAAGCGCTATGCGCCTCAGACGGCCAATTACTAATTATTTAACTACAATTATTGTACTTCAATAATGCAATAAATTCAAGCCGCGAAGACAATATCCGTGAGGGTCTGCTTAAGGGATCGTGAAAGAATAACTGACACATTTGGCTGAGCGGCTCAGCCCCCCGGGGGAGGCCCATCTTTGAGCCGGCTGCCGCGTTGCTCCTCACTTACAGACCACCGGTATGCTCGTTCGTCGCGCCTTGCATCCGGCTCAAATATGGACCTCCAAATGTCTCAGTTATTCTTTCACGATCCCTAACCTGGTAGCTCTTCCCTGGTGGGCTTTGCGTACAGATAAAATTGCTATAATACCTGCGGTTACATAAGGCAACAGGGTAAAGGATAAAGGAGGACTAATGCCGCGATTTCTGGTTGTTATTGAGAAAACAAAACGGAACTTTTCTGCCTATTGTCCGGATTTGCCGGGCTGTATCGCTACTGGTAAAACAAGAACTGCGGTCGAGTATAATATTGTTGAAGCTATCAGTTTTCACCTGGAAGGGCTTGCCGCCGAGAGAAAACCGATTCCCCGCAACGTTTCGGAAGCTGAGTATGTACTTCTGCCTCCCGGAGATTCGCCGAGAAATTCTGCCCATTCCAGAGCATAATCGTTAGTAGAGCAGGGAAGGGATTGGCCCTTCCCTACTCTACTTAAAGGCACTTATCTCCGAAACTCCTCCCCCCTTGCGCGTAGTTTGCGGTTCCGCGCCCGGAAGCGGAAAATATTACAGGATACCGCTGAATTGTATTGCCCCTCCAGCCTAATCTTATCTCTTCTCCTCTCATCTCTCTCTGTGTCTCTGTGGTGAAATAAAAAGGAAATTCCTATAGCATCAAGTTAAAAGGCCGGGTTAAAGCGAGTATGTTTTAATCTTGTCGTACAGGGCTTTGCGGTCTATGGAGAGGAGTTTTGCGGTTTTAACCTTATTCCCGTTTGTAGCTGCGAGGGCGGCGCAGATGAGGCGGCGTTCGGTTTCGGCACGGGCCTGGCGCAGGTTTTCTTTTAAGTCGAAATTTTCAGGAGCGGGGGCAGTGACGCAGCCCTTAACCTTCAATGCTCTGCCTATGCAGCTCTTAGTGAAATTGCAGAATGTATGCTCATTGGTCAC
>CAMTWW010000008.1:0-2933 GCA_947085555.1 uncultured Elusimicrobia bacterium
AAAGTTCTGGCGGCCTGCCGCGGCGATTCCAGCGAACGCCTTACGCTGGCGGGCGTGGTTGAAACCGACAGTTGGGCGAGACAAAAAGCCGCGGACGCGGCGGAAAGATTAAGAGGAAAAAAATGATCATATCAATCGTAGCGGTATTATTAACTTTCGGCCTGGTTATCTTCCTGCACGAATTCGGCCACTTTGCCGTGTGTAAACTCGTCGGCATAAGAGTGGACGCTTTCTCCTTCGGCTTTGGCAAGGAACTCTTTGGGTTCACACGGGGTGATACGCGGTATTCTATAAGGCTGATACCGCTTGGCGGTTATGTCAAGCCCGCCGGAGAGGATATCGAAGAAACATTCGCCGAACAGAAAAAATTACAGGAGGGTTCTAAGCCCGCCGGCTTGGTGGAAAGCGCCGGCCAGGCTGTCGCCGAAAATGCCGGAGAGGCGCCGATCAAGGCCGGGAATTCAGCGTTAGCCCCGTATATGTATTTCGCCAAGCCCTGGTATACCAGGCTGGGCGTGGTCCTTGCCGGGCCCTTCATGAATTACCTGCTGGCCTTCGTCCTTTTCTCCGGCGTGATCCTCTGGGTCGGCGAGCCGGTGTTCTCCGATCTGCCGGTCATAGGCGATATTTCCCGAGGTTATCCAGCCGAGACGGCCGGGCTTAAGCCCGGGGACAGGTTCCTGAAGGTAGACGGCGTCGCGGTGGAGAACTGGGCGGGCATGGCCGATAAGATCCACGGCAAGGTGGAAAAAGAGATCTCCATAACCTACAGCCGCGGCGGGGCCGAGGCAACCGTAAAGCTAAAGACCCGCAAAGCTCCAGACGGCTCGGGGCGCGGCGTCATAGGGATTTCCCCCTCCACCGGATATAAGAGCGTGCCTTTCCTTAAAGGCATAGCCATGGGCGCCCACCAGTGCTGGTACTGGACCGAATTCACGGTAAAGACCCTGAAATCTAATTTCGACAAGCGGGAGAAGCCCGACCTGGCCGGGCCCATCGGGATAGTGAACATCGTCAGCAAAGCCGCGCATTCCGGCCTCACGGACCTGGTTTTTCTGATCGCGCTTATTTCCGTGGCCGTGGGTTTTTTTAACCTGCTGCCCATACCGATACTGGACGGCGGCTGGGTCGTGCTCTATCTTTACGAGGGAATTTTCCGGCGCAAGCTTACGGGTAAAATTATGCAGTACGTGAACGGGACCGGGATGGCGATGCTGCTCTCCATCCTGCTTTTCGCCACCTACAACGACATCCTGCGCATGGTTTCTTCGCGGTCCGCGAAAAAAGCCGCGGCCGCGCAGGAGCAGGGGAAATAGATGGGCTGCTTCTGCCACGGCAAGCGTCGCAAGACCCGCAAAGTCAAAGTGGGCCGCTTCAGCATAGGCGGCTCCAGCCCCGTTTCGGTGCAGTCGATGTGCAACACCGACACCCGCGACCTTAAAGCCACCGTGGACCAGATCCGCCGCCTGGAAGAGGCCGGCTGCGAAATTGTCCGCGTGGCCGTCCCCGACATGGAGGCCGCCGCCAACCTCGGACGCATCAAGCGCGCCGTCTCCATCCCGGTGGTGGCGGATATACATTTCGACTGGCGGCTGGCCGTAGAGGCCGTGCGCCAGGGCGTGGACAAGGTACGCATAAACCCCGGGAATATCGGGGACAGGGAAAAGGTCAGGGAAGTAGTAGGCGCCTGCAAGTCCGCCGGTATACCGATAAGGATAGGCGTTAACGCGGGCTCGCTGAAAGCGCTGAAGGACAAGCCCCGCCCCGCCTGGAAGCCTTACGACTGGGCCAAGCAGATGGTAAAGGAAGCCCTGGACGAAGTCCGCACTCTTGAGCGGCTTGATTTCCGCGACATCGTGGTCTCGCTCAAGGCCGATGATATAGAGCGCACCGTGCTGGCCAATACCCTGTTCGCCGCCAAGTCCGACATCCCGCTCCATCTCGGAGTTACGGAGGCCGGCAGCTTCCTGGCCGGTACGGTAAAATCCGCCCTGGGCATAGGGCTGCTGCTCACGCAGGGTATTGGGGACACCGTAAGGGTCTCCCTGACGGAAGACCCCGCCATGCAGGTGCGCGCCGCCTACGAGATACTGAAAAGCCTGGGCCTGCGCCGCTACGGCCCGGACCTGGTGGCCTGCCCCACCTGCGGCCGCTGCCAGGTGAACGTGGGTCGTGTCATCCATGAACTGGAAGACAGGATCTACTCTGACCGCAACCTTCTCAAGAAATCCGAGGGCATGAAGATAGCCGTGATGGGCTGCGTAGTGAACGGCCCGGGCGAGGCCCGCTCGGCCGACTTCGGCGTGGCCGGCGGCAAAGGCCGCGGCATCTGGATAGAGAAAGGCAAACAGATAAAAGTGGTGAAGGAATCAGAATGGGTGAACGAAGTCATACGCAAGATCAGAAGCGCTAAATAAGGCGGCGCCGGAGCCGTTCGAGGCCCGCACAACTACGAGGAATAGATCTCATATTATGAACAAACCAGAGAACAAGCAGAAGACGGAAGCGACGGCGGTTACCCCCCGCGCGCAGGATTATTCCCAGTGGTACCTGGACGTCATCAGTAACGCCAAGCTCGCCGAGCATTCCGCAGTGCGCGGCTGCATGGTGATCCGGCCGCACGGCTACGCCATCTGGGAAAAGATGCAGCGCGAGCTCGACGACCGCTTCAAGGCCACCGGCCATGAGAACGCCTATTTCCCCCTTTTCATCCCGCTCTCGTTCTTCTCGCGCGAGGAGAAGCACTCCGCCGGCTTCGCGAAGGAATGCGCGGTGGTCACGCATCACCGGCTTAAATCCGTGAACGGCGAGATCGTGCCCGACCCCGATTCTAAACTCGAGGAGCCGCTCGTAGTGCGGCCCACCAGCGAGACCATCATATGGGCGCAGTATAAGAACTGGATACAGAGCTACCGCGACCAGATCGGAAGAGC
>CAMTWW010000009.1:0-3515 GCA_947085555.1 uncultured Elusimicrobia bacterium
AATTCACTTTGCAAAGCAATATAATTGATTATATAGGCTAGGGGTAAGGTCAAAACAAAATGCCCAGAATCTTCGACAACATAGACGCTAAACTGGTGGATGCGCTAAATGCCACTATTCAGGTTTCAGAACGCGCTGATTTTTGCGTTGGTTACTTTAATCTGCGCGGCTGGAAGCAGCTTTACAATAAAATAGACCAGCTATCTGGTAAAGATGGTAATTGTTGCCGGCTTTTGGTCGGCATGCAAAAACTACCTGCGGATGAGTTGCGGGAATATCTCAGATTCGGCTCCGCGCCGGAAAGCATGGACAATGCCACAGCCACCCGCATGAAAAAGCGCCTGGCGGAGGAATTCCGCAACCAACTCGCCCTTGGGCTACCCACCGACGATGACGAAACCGCCTTAAAACGCTTAGCCGCCCAAATAAAAGAAAAGAAAGTTGTAGTAAAGCTTTTTCTGCCTTACGGCCTCCACGCAAAATTATATCTTCTATTCCGCCAGGACCCGGCAAATCCGATTATCGGATTTCTTGGGAGCAGTAATTTAACACTTGCTGGTTTATCAAGACAAGGCGAACTGAATGTTGATGTGATGGATAGCGACGCTTGTCAGAAACTGGCTAAATGGTTTAATGACCGTTGGGAAGACCATTTTTGTGTCGATATTTCTAAAGAACTTGTTGAAATTATTGAGACCAGTTGGGCCGGGCTGACACCATCACCCTACCATATCTATCTGAAAATTGCTTATCACCTGTCCCGCGAGGCGCGCGAAGGTTTAAAAGAATTTAAAATTCCCAATGATTTCGGTAACACTTTATTTGAATTTCAAAAGGCCGCTGTAAAAATCTCCGCCCATCATCTTAATAAACGCAATGGCGTCCTGATTGGCGATGTGGTCGGCTTGGGAAAAACACTTATGGCAACAGCCCTGGCCCGCATATTTGAGGACGATTACGATATAGAAACCCTTATTATCTGTCCTAAAAACCTTCAAAAGATGTGGGAGCATTACAGGGAAAAGTACCGCCTGCGCGGAAAGGTCATCCCGGTTACAATGGTGGCCCAAATACTACCCAATCTGCGCCGCTACCGCCTGGTGCTTATAGATGAAAGCCATAATTTAAGAAACAGGGAAGGCGTTCGGTATAAAGCGATTCAGGAATATATAGCCAAAAACGACAGCAAGGCCATCCTTTTAACTGCTACGCCGTATAATAAGATTTTTTTAGACATCTCAAATCAGCTCCGTCTTTTTGTCCCGGAGGACTGTGATCTTGGCATACGCCCTGAAAAACTTCTTAAGGATATAGGCGAAACTGAATTCATGCGCCAACACCAATGCCCTGTTAAAACCCTTCCGGCTTTTGAAAAAAGCCCCCATATTGATGACTGGCGCGAGTTGCTCAGGCTTTTCATGATCCGCCGCACCAGAAGTTTTATAAAAGAGAATTACGCCCAATCCGAAGGCGGTAAAAAATATCTGGAATTTGAAGATAAGCGGCGTTTCTATTTCCCAATCAGAAAGCCTAAAACCCTTAAGTTCAGCGTAGACCCTGCATCCAAGGCGGACCAGTACGCCAGGCTTTTTTCTGATTCCGTGGTAAATGCTATAAACGAACTTAACCTCCCAAGGTACGGCCTCGGTAATTATATAGCGCCCAGCCCCCATGAGCCGCCAAAACCTGCTGATGAAAAAACATTAAGCAATCTTTCCCGCGCCGGCAAGCAGCTTAAAGGTTTTTGCAGGACCGGCCTTTTCAAACGCTTAGAAAGTAGCGGACAGGCTTTCCTTCTGTCCGTGGAGCGGCATGTTCTGCGCAACTATATATATCTCTACGCTTTTGAAAACGAACTTCCCCTGCCCGTGGGCGCTCTCGATGCCGGCGACCTGGATTCCGCAGCGGATGAAGATACAGACACTGGCCTGTTTATACAGCAGAAAGCGGGTTTTAAGACGGATTCCATCTTTCGGGAAGAGGCTGAAAGGATATATAAGGAATACTCCGCCAAATATCAAAATCGGTTTAATTGGATAAATAGCAAGTATTTCATTAAAGACCTGAAAACTGATATTGATAATGACAACAAAGCCCTGCTGAAAATACTCAAAGACTGCGGTAATTGGGATAGTTCCAAAGACCAGAAACTGGCGGAACTGATAAAGCTTATAACAGAGTCTTACCCTAAAGATAAAATCCTTATCTTTACCCAATTTGCCGATACGGTCCATTATTTAGAAAAAGCGCTTAAAGAAAAGAAAGTTCCACAGGTTGAAGGCGTTACCGGCGCTTCTGAAGACCCGACAGACGCGGCCTGGCGTTTCAGCCCTGTCAGCAACGACAAGCGCGCGCAAATTCATGCCAAGGACGAGATCCGGGTCCTAATTGCTACTGATGTCCTCAGCGAAGGTCAGAACCTGCAGGATTCTTTCATTGTCGTAAATTACGACCTTCCCTGGGCAATAATTAAGCTTATACAGCGGGCGGGCCGTGTGGACCGCATAGGCCAGACAGCGGAAAATATTTTTTGTTACTCCTTTATCCCTGCTGAAGGCGTAGAGAAGATAATTAATCTCCGGGAGCGCGTCCGTCGGCGTCTTCTTGAGAACGGTGAAGTTGTCGGCTCCGATGAGCGTTTTTTTGAAGACGACGCCAACAACAACGCCATAATCGACCTTTACCACGAAAAATCAGAGATTCTTGAAGGCGACTCGGAAGGGGAAGTTGACCTGGCCTCCTACGCTTATCAGATATGGAAAAACGCCATTGAAAAAGACCCACAGCTTGCGAAAAGTATCCCCGCCATGCAGGATGTCGTTTTTTCCACAAAGCCAATGGGGAGTAAAGATAAAGAAGGTGTTCTGGTTTATGCCAGGTCCGGCGATGACAATGACGCAATGGCTTTTGTGGATAAAACCGGCAACAGCATAACAGAATCCCAGTATGAAATCCTTAAAATTGCAGAATGCGTTCCCACAACCCCAACACTGCCCAAGATGCCCGAACATCATGATTTAGTGCGTAAAGCTATCGGGAATATTCTTGCTGAAAATGAAAAATCCATTGGCGGAAATCTTGGGCCACGGAACGGCGCCAGATATAAAGCTTATATCCGCCTTAAGGATTATTTGCCTGAAATAGTTGGCGAACTTTTTGAGCATTCACTCCGCAAGGCTTTAGATGACATTTTTCAGCATCCACTTAGGCCGCTCGCCAGGGACTTGTTGAACCGGCAGTTAAAGTCCGGGGTATCTCATTTTGAATTATCACAGCTGGTTATAAATCTACGCGCGGAAGGGAAGCTTTGTGTCCTGGACGAAGAAGAAGCTGGCAAGGATCCGCAGATAATCTGCTCTCTCGGAATTAGTTCATCCGCAACTAAGGGCGAGGTAAATGCCACTTAAAAACTGCACCATAAATAAGGAAGAAGTTAAAAAACACATAAGCAATTTTGCTTTTACGCCGCTTTTCATCGGGCTCGGCTGGGAGCATAATCACCAGGAGCTTGAAGT
>CAMTWW010000010.1:0-4741 GCA_947085555.1 uncultured Elusimicrobia bacterium
CGGCCGGTCATCTCGTTCTTGGCGGTTTCCAGCAGGAAGCGCTTGTTGGGATGCAGCGGGGTGAGGTTGTCGAAAAGAGGGCGGTGGCCGATCTTCTCTATCTCGAAGCCGTTGACGGTCTTCACCTGCAGCAGGGCGAAGAACCTTTCGCCGTCCTTGGGAGGGCGGATAAAGCCGTTCACCGAGTCGCCTTTGCGCAGGCCGAGCTTCTTTATCTGGGAAGGGGAGACGTAGATATCTTCGTGGCTGGAAAGGTAGTTGTATTCCTGGGAGCGGAGGAAGCCGAAGCCGTCCGGCAGGATTTCCAGCACACCTTCGCCCTGCACTATGCCGTTCTGCCTGGCCTGGGCTTCCATCAGCTTGCCGATAAGCTCCTGCTTGCGCAGGCCGGAGACGCCCTCCAGTTTATAATCCTCGGCTATTTTCACGAGGTCGGCCACGGTCATTTTGGTCAGTACGGTGACGTCCATTTTCGGCAAATTCGGATTCGGCGCCTGCTGCTGGTTCTGATTCTGGCCCTGATTGGGCGTCCTGTTATTTTCCATTTTCTGATTTCCCCTTATATCCTGCTGCTGGCTGTATCTGGTCCCATTTCTTGGACCGCCGTTATACGACCGCTGGTTTTCTCCGGCCCCGCGCCTGCCGTTCTCAGGCTCCTGCGCGGCTACCGAATTTTTTTCTTCCGGTTGTTGTTCGTTCATTTTCCCTCTTTACCAGACTATGTCTGTGCCGTAACAAGGGCTATGCCCTTCAGACGGCCTCCGCTTTCCTGGCCGTTCCTTCAAGGAAGCGGCATAAAAATTTTATCTTTCCGGCCAGTTCGCGCGGCGCGCCGGAGTTATCCAGCTTTATATCCGCCCTGGCGTACTTTTCCGCGGCCGGCAGCTGGGCTTTCACCCTGCTCCTGTACTGCGCCCGGCTCCAGCCCCGCCTCAAAGCCCTGGCTTCCAGCATTCTATCCGGCGCCGCCAGGCAGACAGTAAACGTAAAACACTCCGCGAGTCCCGCCTCGAACAGCAGGGGCGCCTCGACTACCGATATTTTTTTATTGGATCTGGTTATCAGGGAGCGGATTCTTTTAAGGATTCGCGGGTGCAGCAGGCTTTCAAGCCATTCCCGCCTGGCGGGCGAACTAAAGACCTCGGCCGCAAGCTTTTCTTTGTCCAGTAAACCGTTTGTAAGGATTTTATCGGAACCAAACTTCCTTGATATTGTATTGTAAATCCCCGGGCTTGTCAATAGTTCTGCGGATACAGAGTCCGCGGAGACCGTGAAGGCGCCTTCCTCATGGAAACACTTCAGCGCCAGGCTCTTGCCGGACGCTATGGGCCCGGTCAGCCCTATTACGGTCCTGCCGCGCTTTATGAAAAATCCCTTTTTTAATTTCAAGCCCTTCCCCCTTTTCTCTTTGCGTATTCATCCAGCCTGGACAGCTCCGAGCGGCTCAACGAGGACTGCCCCCTGGCGGCGATCTTCTCCAGCAGCCGGTCCACCTCGGCCTTTTCCCCGGTAGCCGGGTCCGGCGTCCCGTAAACGAGCCGCTCCCGCCGGCGGCGCTCCCCCCAGAGCCAAAGCAGCCCGGCCAGCAGCCCGCCAAGGTGGGTGACGCTTGAAATTTTGGAGCCGGTCCGGGAAAGCGTCATCACGAACTCTACCGTGCCCAGCAGTATGGCCATGGTACGCGCGCTCATAGGGAAAAGGAAGTAAACGTTCACCTGGGCCCGGGGGTACAGGAAGGCGAAAGCGCCCAGCAGGCCGTAGACAGCCCCGGAAGCGCCTATCACTGCTATGTGAGAACCGGAATTCCACGCGGCCGTGAGCAGGGCGGCGGCCGCGCCGCAGACAAGGAAATAGGCTAGGAACTTGCGCGACCCCATATCAGGCTCTATGACCCGGCCCAGCAGCCACAGCAGCAGGGCGTTAAAAAGGAAATGCCAGAAATCCGCGTGTATGAAAATATAAGTGAAAGCCTGCCACAGCCAGAGCTGGTTCGTAAAATTGAAGGGTACCAGGCCGAAATAGAAATTCAGCCTGAAGCCGAAAGCCATTTCCGCCAGCCAGCCTAGGAAAATCAGGGCCGCCAGCGCCTTGGTGACCGGCGGCAGCTCCCTCAGCGGGGCCGGGCTAAGGCGCATATTTTTCCATATCGCGCCAGTTAGGCCCGGTCTTCAGGTCGGCCTTTAAAGGCACGGCAAGCGTGTAAGCCCGCTCCATTTCCTTCCTTATAAGGGCGGCAGCCTCGGGCAGTTTCTCCCGGCGCACCTCGAAAATGAGTTCGTCATGCACCTGGAGCAGCATAAAGATGTCTTTGGAATCCCTCAAGCCGGCAAAAAACCCTACCATGGCCTTCTTGATGATATCGGCCGAGCCGCCCTGCACCGGCGTGTTAACAGCGGCGCGTTCGGCAAAGGAGCGCAGATGCGGGTTCGAAGCTTTAAGCTCCGGAAGCAGCCTGCGCCGCCCGGTGAAAGTGGTAACGAAGCCGGCCAGTTTGGCCTCGGCCATGGTCTTGTCGCTCCAGGCCTTAACCCCGGGGCAGACCTCGAAATAGTGTTTTATATAGCTGGCGGCTTCGGTGCGGCTTACGCCTAGCTCCCGCGACAGCCCCTGCGGGGTCTGGCCGTAAACTATGCCGAAATTGATAGCCTTGGCCGCGCGGCGCATTTCCGAGGTCACGAACTCCTGGGCGCAATTGAAGACCTCGGCCGCGGTGCGCAGGTGGATGTCCTCGCCGTGCCTGAAAGCTTCTACCAGATTGCGATCGCCGGAAAGATGGGCCAGCACCCGCAGGTCTATCTGCGAATAATCGGCGCTGAGCAGCGTGAAACCCTCGCGGGCTATGAAACATTTCCTCACTAGCAGGCCGGCCTCGGAGCGGACCGGAATGTTCTGCAGATTGGGTTTTGAGCTGGAAAAACGGCCCGTGGCCGCGCCAAGCTGGTCGAAGGTGGTATGCAGCCTCCCGTCCGGCCCGACCGCGGCCAGCAGATTGTCCACGAAAGAGGATTTAAGCTTTGAAATTTCCCGGTATTCCATGAGCAGCGGAACCACCGGGTGCGCGGCTTTTAAATACTGCAGGGCCTCTTCTCCGGTGGAATAGCCGCCCTCCTTGTTCTTGAATTGTTTTTTCTGGGCTTCTTCCAGGCCCAGGTTCAGCTTTTCATAGAGCAGGAAAGCCACCTGCTTGGGAGAATTCAGGTTGACCTGCGCCCCGGTGAGGCGCTCCGACTCAGCCTGCAACTCCGCCAGCTTTTTTTCAAATCTCGTGGATAATTCGCCCAGCAGCGCCGTGTCGGCGGCGGCGCCGAGCTGCTCCATGGAATAAACAGCCGGCAGCAGCGGCAGTTCCAGCTCCGAATAAACCGGCAGCATCCCGGTCTTTTCCAGTTCTTCCTTAAGCAGCTTTTCCAGCTCCGGCAAAGCAGCGCAGGCCTGTGACTTTTCTTCGTCGGAACCGGGCAATTGCATGGGCCGGCCCAGCCTTTCAAAAACCACCTGCGGCAGCGCGGCCTTGCGCGAGCCGGAAGCCAGCAGGGCGGCGGCCGTCTCGGCTTCAAAAAAATTAAAAGGCTCGAACCCGGCTGGCAAAGCCAGCAGGCGCAATACGGATTTAAGGCCGAAAACGGTTTTGTGAGAACTTTTATCGCCCAGCACGCGCGCGGCCTGCTCAGCCTGGGCCGGGCTGAAAAAGCCGGGCCGCAGCAGGCAGACGCCCTCTTTGCCACCTATGGCGAGAGCGTCCTCCGAAGCCGAGAAGGAAATGGTCCCGGCCTTGGCGGCGAGTATTTCTTCGAGCGGCTTTAGCGGCGGCAACCGGACGGCAGGCTGTTCAGCGGGGGCGGAGCCGGCCAGCGCCAGCAGTTCCTTGAATTCCAGGCGGCGGGCTATCTCCACCAACTCCGGGCCGCCGGGCACGGCCGGCCTGAAGAGCTCCAGCCCTTCCTCCACCGGCGCGTCAGCCTCCAGCGTTACCAGGCGGCGCGACAGGCGCGCATTCTCCATATCTTTGGCCACCCTGGCCAGCGCTTTATCCGCGGCCACAAGCGCCGGGTCCATGGCGGCGGCCAGTATTTTTTCTAAAGGCCCGTAAGTCTGCACCAACTTGGCCGCGCTCTTCGGGCCGACTCCGGCCACGCCCGGCACATTGTCGGAAGAATCCCCTGTAAGGGCAAAATAGTCGGGGAGCAGAGCGGGCGGTACGCCGTATTTTTTTGTAACTTCCTCCGGGCCGGAGAACTCCGGGGAAGAGCCGTCCCAAAGTTTTATACTTTCACCGGCAAGCTGGGCCGCATCCTTGTCGCCGGAAACTATCACCGCCTCTAGGCCGGCCTTTTCGGCGCGCCTGGCCAGCGTGGCTATTATATCGTCGGCTTCAAAGCCTTTAAGGTAAACGCCTTTCAGGCCCAAAGCCCTGACAAGGTCGCGCGCGGCATTAAGCTGGCCGATAAGGCCGGGTTCGGTCTCGGAGCGGTTGGCTTTGTACTCGGGGTACAGGTCGTCCCTGAAAGTCCCGCCCTTAGAATCGAAACAGACGGCCACATAATCCGGCCGCCGCTCGCGCAGCAGCTTGAGCAAAATCCGGGTAAAGCCGTAAAGCGCCCCCACCTCTTCGCCCTTGGAAGTGGAGAACTTGGGCAGGGCATGGTAGCTCCTGTGCAGGAAAGCGTGTGCGTCTATTATAAAAACGCGCTTCATTAATATTTATGTCCTAAAAACCGCGAGAGGCAAATACAAGGATGGC
>CAMTWW010000011.1:0-8354 GCA_947085555.1 uncultured Elusimicrobia bacterium
GGGTGGAGGAGAAAGTGGCGGCCTAGAAAAGATCGCGGGGAGACAGAGGGCGGGCGCCGAAAGGCCCCGCCCTTTTGCATTCGCAACCGCTCTTACCATAGGCCCAAAGGCCCAGTAAGGGCTGGGCCTTAATAGTTCCCATTCCTGGGCCCTTTGGCTTTGATATAGGATTGCGCGCTGGACTATACTCTATGTGTAGACGATGTTCAAGGAGTAAACAACAAATGAAACCTTACCTCTCCTCCTTCCCAGCTCTGTTCACGGTCCTGCTTTCACTTTCCCTGCCGGTTTTGCACGCCCAGACCCCCCCCGACTCCGACGAGAGGCCTGCTATCCAGGCCGCGCCGGATTTCTCGAAGTACGAAAGAGATATGGCGAAAGATTACCCGGAATACTTCACCATAAATCCCGCCTCAATAAAAATCAGGCTTGAAGAAGTGAAAGAAGAAACCGATATGAGCTACGTCAGGCTCCAGGAGGAGCCGCCCAAAGACCTGGCCGGCATACTGGTTACGCTGGACAATATAGTGAATATAGCCTCCAAAGTCTGGCAGATAATACGGGCTAACGCCCCGGTAGTCAATATCGAGACCAAGTACGCCACCGCCTATCCTCAGGGCATAACCTCGGCCTCCCAGCTGGCGCAGTGGAGCAGGCCCAAGAGCTACGTGTATGGCTTTTACGCCGAGAACCTCTACGGCTCGGTACTGGTGGACTGCAAGTATAAGGCTACCTATACCTATAACGGCTCGTATAAAGGAAAAGGCAAGTACCTTACCGCCGTCACCGTGATCCCCACCACAATCTCCGTAGGCTGGGGCTACAGGTTCTATATGTCGGCTTCGGTGCCCGACTCGACTATCGCAAACGTGGGTACCGCCCCGGACCCTATCGCGGCCATGCAGCTCAAGCTCAACTGGAAGATAGCTACAGTTCTCAAGGAAGTCAACGGTACCAGTGTTTATTACGTGCAGGGCGACGGTTTCTATGAAGAAATAGCCAGCCCCTGGAAGGCCGAGCCGAAGCTGGAGGAGCTGAAGGCCGCCTCCCCGCTGCTCACCCCGGAGAAAGTTTTTTAACCTATAATTCAGCGCAGTAACCGCGGGTCCAAGGCCTGCGGAGACAGAAAAGGAGGAAGTTACAAAATGAAGAGACTACTTGCAATAACCGCAGCCGCAGCGTCGCTGTTCGCGGGCCGGGTTTCTGCAGCCGATAACCTGGACCCCTACTTCGCCGTGGACGAGAGCTCCATAATGATAGAGGAAGTAACGGACAAGGGAGGGACCATCCCCGGCCCCCAGGAACTGCCCAAGCCGCCCTCTGGCCCGCAGATCAACCCCCCGGTTATACCCGGCACCCCGGGCGCCCCTACCGGCCCCGATATCAACGGGACAATAGACACGCTGGACAAGATAGTCAACCTGATGGAAAAAATATTCTCCATCATAGAGAAGAACCAGCCGGTAGTGAACATCACCGTCAACTACGCTAACGCCGTACCCTTCGGCACCACTCACTGGACCCAGCTGCAGGGCTGGAGCAAGCCGGCCACAAAGAAATACGCCTTCTCGATGAAGAACGCCTACGGAACCGAAGTGGTGAAGGTCATCTACCAGGTGCACCGCACCCACAGCGGCAACTTCAACGGTAAGGGCAAGTTCCTTACCGGCGTGACCATAGAGCCGCTTAATGTCGTGACCGCCTGGGGCTACAAAGTAACTCTGGTCTCCGAAGTGCCGGATTCCACCATAGCCAACGTGGGCACACAGGCGGACCCCGTGGCCTCCATGCAGCTGCAGCTTAAATGGGTCGTGCACACAATGGTGAAGGATATCAGCTCAAAGGCTATCTACTACGTGCAGGGCGACGGTCTCCTGGAAGAGATCGGCACACCCTTCAAGAACGCGCAGGAGTTGAGGACCAGGAACAAGGTTGAAGCCGCGACGGTGCAGATAACCTCACCCAGCTTCAACTAAGCAGTGCCGGCAGCCTCCTTTTCACCCCGGCGTCCGTTACAAGCGGACGCCGGGGTTTTGGCTTTTTAGGAAAAAGAATCTTTGAGTTTTTTAAACAGGTCTATTTGCTGGGGGGAAAGTTTCCACGGGAGAGAAAGCGTGATCACGGCATACAGGTCCCCGTGGCCGCCCTCTTTGCGGGGCAGGCCGCGGCCCGGGATCCGCAGCTGCCGGCCGGCGGAGGTACCGGGGGCGAGTTTTATGGTCACGGCCCCCGTGGGAGCTGGAACGGAGATCTCTGAACCGAGGGCCGCGTCCCAGGGGAACACGTCCACTTTTACGCGGAGATCGTCGCCGTCTGTTTCAAAGCGCGGGTCGGGCTGCAGGCTTACCTTGAGGTAGAGGTCGCCGGAGCGGCCGCCGGCTTCTTTGCCCTGGCCGCGCAGGCGGATCGTTGTCCCGTCGCGCAGGCCCCTGGGAAGTTTCACATTTATCTCTTTAGTTTCTGTCCTGCGGCCGGTCCTGTAGCTGAACGAAAGCTGCTTATGCCCGCCGCGGATAAGGTCTTCCACGGAAAGCTGCAGCTCGGCCTCCATGTCGAGCGGCGACCGGCCGCCCTCGCCTTCCTCCATGTCCCCGGCCCCTTCGAAGCCCTGGGCCCCGCCGAACATGGATTTGAAAAAATCACTGAACTCGCCGAACTGCTCGAAACCGGCGCCCTGCCCGCCCTGGGAATAATATTGGGAACCGCCGTGGTGGTGACGTGCTGACGCTCCGGGCGGCGGGGGGCGATAGCCCTGGCCGCCCTGCCAGTCCCTGCCCAGCTGGTCGTACATTCTTCTTTTTTTAGTATCGGAGAGCACTTCGTAAGCCTCGTTGATCTCCTTGAACCTGGATTCGGAGGCGGCCTTGCTGCCCTGGTTGCGGTCCGGGTGGTGCTTAAGGGCCAGCTTGCGGTAGGCTGTTTTGATCTCAGCCTCGCCGGCGGTCTTAGGCACCCCCAAAAGGGTGTAATAATCGATAAATTCTGCCATTAAGTTACTTCAGCTTGTACAGGAAGATAGCGAGGAAGGCCCCGAAACCCAGCATGACCCAGCGCTCGATGACGCTTTCCGAAATTCCGGGAAGCATATAATTCAGCGCCCTTGCGGCTATTACCGTCAGGGCGACGGCGCACCAGAAAACCCAGATCCTGGCGGTCGAGACCGGAGCCGCAGGGGGGAGTTGCAGGGGCCGGGGCGCCGCGGGGGTTTCAGGCGTTTCCTGGCGGTTGTCGGTATTTTTTGCCATATTATTTTTTTGCGACGAAAGAGATATCCTGGAAGATTACCGTAACCCCGAGCTCCAGGCCCTCGTGGTTCTTTACCAGCATGGTGCTGTAGCCGATGATGAGGGGGGTGTTGGCGTGCATGATGGCTATTTCCGCGCGGCGCACGCATTTGCCTGTTTCCATCGTTTCCTTTATAACGCTTCTGAGGGCGGGGAAATCGGAAAAGATCTCGTCGTACTGTCTGTCGCGGCAGCAGGTCTCCGCATCCATGCGCAGGATCTTGCCGGCCATCGGGTTGAGGTAAACCACCTTGCCCTTCAGATCCACGCTTATCAGGCCGCCGGTCAGGTTATCCAGTATGCACTGGTAATATTCCTGGATATTTTTGATCATGGGAATATTCTACAAAAAATACTTGGGGGGATAGTCAACCTGAGAGTTTTTGACGGCAAGGTTTTATTTGGTATAATTAAATCAGTTCTTTATATTCGCCGGTAGCTCAATGGTGGAGCATTCGGCTGTAAAACGCATGAAAGCGCATGCAAGTTGCAGCTTCCGCGGGAAACCGCGGTTGAAAAATCAGGTGAATTCAGGGAAACCCTGGCCAGAAAGCCAGGGCAATCCTGAGCCAAGCTCTGAAGCTGGTACAGTTCAGAGAAGGTGCAGAGACTATCCCGCAAGGGAGTACTTCCCCCGATGTCTGGGGGTGGGAAGCGCCTGAGTCCGTAATCCGCGCAAGCGGGTCGGACATGATATAGTCCAAGCCTTGAAGCAATTCGAGGGCCCTTGTAACCGAAGGGTTGCTGGTTCGAGTCCAGCCCGGCGAGCATAAAGATTAAAAAGTCCCTTCCCGGGGCTTTTTAATCTTTTAATCTGTAGACAGGATAATTCTCCCCCTTGACCATACAGGAGGATTCCTTTATAATCTAAATGTGAGAACGTCACCCCGCTTTTACCTGCTGATCTGCTTATTGCTGACCTGCGCTCTGACGCCTCTTTTCGCGCAGGCCCCGGCCGCCTCCGGCCCCTACCTGCTCCTCTCGCAGGACCCCGCCTTCCTGGAAGAGATCGCGGGTTTTTCCTCAACGGTTTATTCAGCCGGCCGCACGCGCCTGGTGAAGCTTTCAGTGCCTTTGGCCGGACTCCCCCCGGAACTCACCGCAAAACTCCGCCCGGTCTCAGCCGGAGAGGTTTACAACGGCCCGGCAGCCAAGGGGGAACAGAAGGCGGCCGACCCGGACGTGCTGGCTATCACCGCAAAAGTGGACAGCCGCCGCCTGATGGGCTACGCGGAAGCCATAACCATGACAGGGAAGCGCAGCGCCGGCCAGTTGGACCTCTCGCCGGCCTCCGGCAACCGCCTTGCCATGGATTATATCGCGAACGCCTTCAAAGAAATGGGCTACGCCGTAGAGCGACAGTGCTACAAGGACCGCAAGGCCGATAAAGAATGCAATATAGTGGCCCGCCGCGCCTCCCAGCCCGGGGCCAAGGCGATACTCGTTATCGGCCATATGGATTCGGTCGGTTTTGAGAACGCCGGGGCCGACGACAATGCCTCCGGCTCGGCCGGCGTACTGGAGATGGCGAAGATACTTTCCGGCTACAAGTCAGACCACGACTTTATCTTTATAACCGCAAACGGTGAAGAGAACGGCCTGGCCGGCAGCTATGCCTGCGTAAAAAAAATGAAGGCTTCGGGAGAACTGGCCCGCGTGGCCTGGGCTATAAATATGGATATGATAGCCTGGAACCGCGACGGCATAATCGAGATAGAGACCAATAAGGAATTCTCCGCCCACGCCGATTGGGTGGGAGCGCAGGCCAGGCTTTACACAAAGCTCCAGCCTTACATCGCCATGCCGGCCTGGGGCAGCGACCATGTGCCTTTCCTGGAAGCCGGCATCCCCACTTACCTTTCGATAGAGCACTGGGAAGATAAGAACCCCTGCTACCACAAGGCCTGCGACAAGCTGGAAGCCCTTTCCTGGAATTATGCCGCCGATATAGTGCGCCTGAACCTTGCCGTTGTAGCCGGAAAAACCCGCCTTACGGCGGCAAATCCATAAAAATATCTGGTGCGGCGGCCCGCGGGTTTGCCAGCGGATTTAATTTAATGCGCTTTAAATACCGCTTCGCCTATCCTGTCCGCCAGTTCCGGTTTGTCTATGAAGGGGTTGCGGTTGCCCTGGAAACTCTCTACCAGGTTGTTGCGGCGGCGCTCATTGGCGTCGGGCGGATCCTGGCGGTTCCACTCCAGCAGCATCGGCACATTATTCACCCAGAAACCGGTATAGTCCATGCCCTGGCGTATATTCTTATCTCCGTAGCGCGCCACAAAATAGAACAGCGCGCGGGCCACATTGCCTTTTACCGAGTCATCCGGCTCAAAGCCTTCCTTGCCGAGCTTCGAACCGGAAGAGGTGCTGTAGACCGCTTCAGAGACCCTGGCGAACTTCAGGCTGCCGCGGCGGGCGTTGGGAATTGACAAGGTAGCCATAAGGTGGTGCAGGTCGGCCAACATCGGCAGGGCGCTGTTAAAATAGCTCTGCGGCCAGACATGCTCGGTATTCACGAAGTCGCCGGCCACGCCGTCGGCGTTCTGGTCGCCCTGTTCTATATAATCGCCGCCGTTGGCGCTGGAGCCGTTCACGCAGAGCTGCGAGTAGGCGGTTATTATACCGGGACCGCCGTTGCAGCCGGGATTGTCCGCCTTCGAATACATGAAAGCCTTCGAGCCACTATAGGAAGGCTGGGCGCGGGGAGTTGGCGCGGTGGCTGTATGCAGATAGGAGAAGAGCGCCTCGCCCGACAGGCTGTCCTGCGATGCGCGCCCGCTGTTAAAGAAAAGCGCGGCTTCGGGGGCGGGGATAGAAAATGAAAAACCCTGTGTTTGAAGAGCGAGCAGGGCGGGAGCCGACTGCGCCGACGGAAAAGCAAGGGGTACGAGGTTGAGTACTGCCAGTGAGAGAAGACCTGTGAAGCGTTTCAACTTTTCCTCCGGCTTGACCGCAACCAACCGACTGATATTTACAGCATAGCTGATAAAATCAATTTAGCAAGGGTCAAAGGGCCTAGTCGCAATATAGGTCCTTAGACCTATATAAAAACAAAGCCGTGCACTTAAATTTTGTATTATTTACTAAAAGGTCATTATGCAAAACACCAAACTAAAGATATCTTTCCACGGCGCTGCAGGCGAGGTCACCGGCTCAAGGCATTTACTCGGGACGGACGGCAAAAGCATTCTGCTGGATTGCGGGATGTTCCAGGGCCACCGTACCGACGCCGACGCCAAGAACCGGATCTTCCGTTTTCCGCCGGCCTCGGTGGACGCGGTAATACTCAGCCACGCGCACGTAGACCACTGCGGCCTGCTGCCCCTGCTCTACAAGAACGGCTGCGCTGCCCCCGTCTATGCGACGTCGGCCACGGCCGAAATAACCAGGATAATGCTGGCCGATTCTGCCCGGCTCCAGGAGGGCGACGCGAAGTTCTATAACAAGCTCCACGCCGGGGAAAAACCGGCGGTAGAGCCGATGTACGACGAAGAGGACGCCAGGCTGGCGCTCGGGCATTTTAAACCCCGGCAATATAATTCCGGTTTCGACCCGGTACCCGGCGTCAAAGCGAAATTCCTCAACGCGGGCCATGTGCTGGGCTCCGCCATGACGCAGCTGGACCTGGATACCCCTGCCGGCAGCCGGCGGCTCCTTTACACCGGCGACCTGGGCCGGGAGGAGACATTGCTCCTCGACGACCCGGCCGCGCCGCAGGGCGTGGATTACCTGATAATAGAAAGCACTTACGGCGACCGCCTGCACGAGCCGCTCGCGGACGCGTCGGGGAAGCTTGCCGGAATCATCAGAAGGACGGTCGCGGAAGGTGGGAAACTGATAATCCCCAGCTTCGCCCTCGAGCGCACCCAGGAGATAATTTTCATACTGGATAAGCTGCGCCGCGATAAAACAGTGCCGGCGCTCCCCGTCTACGTGGACAGCCCGATGGCGGTCAGCCTGACGGAAATATTCAACAAGCACAAAGAGAGCTTCTGCTTCTCCGATAAATTCCGGGACTACGCCCGCATAGACGGGGACCCGTTCGGCTTCGACTACATCCGCTATGTCCGCACCAAGGAAGAGTCACAGGCGCTGAACAATAAACCGGGGCCGATGCTGATAATCTCGGCTTCCGGAATGTGCGAAGGCGGCCGCATACTGCACCACCTGCGCAACAATATATTAAAAGAGAACACTACCATACTGCTGGTCGGCTACCAGGCCCAGGGCACCCTGGGCAGGAAACTCCAGGACGGCCTGAAAAAGGTCAAGATCTACGGCCTCGAGCACGAAGTCTGGGCCAGGGTGGAGACGATGCACACCTTCTCTTCCCACGCCGATAAGAAAGAACTGCTTGACTTTATAAAAGCGGCGAAGCCGGCGCGCGGCGTCTTCCTGGTTCACGGCGACGCCGAAGCCAGAGCCGCCCTGGCCG
This sequence comes from uncultured Elusimicrobia bacterium, assembly GCA_947085555.1. Taxonomy (GTDB): domain Bacteria; phylum Elusimicrobiota; class Elusimicrobia; order Elusimicrobiales; family UBA9959; genus UBA9959. Next base: position 7,720 of record CAMTWW010000011.1, read on the forward strand.
AAGCCCTTATCGCCGCCGGCATAAAGAACGTGAAATGCCCCGCTCTGGGCGAAGAGTTCGAACTGAATTGATCAGGCCGGGTGTAATCCTGCCCGGAGAATAAAGTTATAATATAGATAATACATGAAAAAACTACTCACCAAAATCGGCCTCAGAGCCCTTGAAACGCTCGGGCTCAGAAAAGAGGCTTCCGGATTCTACGGGCTCGGCATAGCTCCGAAGCTCATGGATATACTGGATAAAAAAGGCTTCGTGACCCCCACTCCCATCCAGGAGAAATGCATACGCATAGCCACCGAAGGCAAGGACCTGGTCGGCATAGCCCAGACAGGCACCGGCAAAACCATTGCCTTCTCGATACCCATGATACAGCGCCTGGCGGCCGCCCCGGGGAAAGCCCTGGTGCTGCTGCCCACCCGCGAGCTCGCCCAGCAGGTGGCGGATGTCTGCCGCGACTTCGCCCCGCAGCTCGGGATGGGCGTGGCCTGCCTCATCGGCGGAGAGAGCAAGGAAGGCCAGTTGAGGGACCTCTTCAAGAAAGCCCGCATAATAATCGGCACCCCGGGCCGGGTCTACGACCACATAGAGCGGGAAACGCTCAAAGTCCACGACGCGCGCATCCTCGTCCTCGACGA
>CAMTWW010000012.1:0-2757 GCA_947085555.1 uncultured Elusimicrobia bacterium
AAATTCCAGAGAGCAACTTCATCTGCTCCGGCCTAACGCTAAGCCGCCGGCCAATAAAAATCACCCGCGATAACTGCAGGGGGGTTTTTCAGCGGAATCGATATCTTTAATAACTTCTCCGGCACGAAAGGCCAGCGCGTAAAGTGGTCACAAACGCCTTGCGATGTCTATATTATAGCAATTGAGGGGTTATTCATTTGGGAAGTACCTCCCAATGGCCGCCCGTGTCTGGTCCTACGCGACGCACTAGCGCCTTCCGCTTCAAGGCCGAAATGTTTTTATCTATGGCCGTCGAACTTATCCCAAGCAGTTTCGCCAGTTCTGTTTTTGAAACAGTAGGGTTTGCCAGCATTGCCTGGTAGATTTTCTTCTGGCTTTCCGCCAACCCACCCACCAACCCACCCACCAACCCTTTCTCCCCAGTTTTCCCCTCGCTTTCCGCAGGTGCTCCCTGTATAAAACCAGAAATGCGTTTCTTATAGACGGTCACTCGGAAGTGGTTCCCGAGCTCAGCAAACTCCGGCGCGGTCAGGCCGTACTCCTTAAAATCGTTTATTATGCGGCCTATGCCTGAACCGTACCGCTCTATTACGCCGGCTTCCTTGAACATTTCCGCTATCTGGGCATTACGCGGTTCGGAGATGTATTCTCCGCTGACAAGCTGCGCCACGGTTAGCCCGGGCGGCAGGCGGCCGGCATTGCTTATCTCTATCTTATCGTCGTACACTTTAACGATGCCGCCGGTGGGACCGGAATAGTCCCGGTGCACTATGGAGTTGATGATTATCTCCCGCAGGGCGTCCAGGGGATAATCCCAGCGCTCGTCGCGCTGCGGCTTGCCGGTGATGATATATTCTTTGTTTATGTGCTTGGTGACAAAATCAAAGACAGCATCCACCTGGGCGAACAGGTCGGCCTTGGTCCTGTCGCCGTCTTTTATGATTATCGGCGTCTGAAAACGGCCCAGCTCTATGGCGGTAAAGAGAGATTCCCTCTTGAGGAAAAGCAGGTAGCAGGCCCGGGTTATGTGCTTGCCGCGCAGCAGGTTATATTTTTTAAGCACCTGGAGCGGCGAATCTTTTATTTTTATCTTCCGGCCTTTGTTCACACGGCTTATGAACTTTTTCACTTTTGTTAGAGAGATATCCGCAAGGGTATGCTCTGGGTCGGTAGTGTAGTCCCAACTGGAATTGAAGGTTTTGAAGTGCGCCTGAGCGACTTCGTTCGGAGTCATAAGGTGGTTGGCATTCCCCACTCTCTTGTAGTACCGGCCTTTTACCCCCACCGGCTTTATGGGGTATTCTTTTACCCGGAGGGCGGCTATTGTCTTGCCGTCCAGCGTTACAACTTCAGCTTCCGGTAGTATGGCGGGTGTGGTTTTGGTTTTCACTTCGTTTGCCCATTGCTGGAGTTTTTCGGCGGTTAAGTTGAGGCCGGGTATTTGGCCGTTATCGTCAACACCTAACAGCACTGTTCCACCGTTAGTGTTTGAAAAAGCGGCAATAGCTTCAACGGCCTCATTGGAGAATGAAGCTTTAAACTCCAGCGTTTGCGATTCGCCGAAAGCTATTAGTTTTTTAAGTTCCTTGGGCGTCATAAAGAACTGGCTTTAAGGTATTCAGCATACGGCGGGCTGGCGGTAGGCCTGGGACTGCACCAGGAGCATCTTTTTGGCCAGGCCGTATGGGGCCGTTGGTTTCTTCGGGGTAGCCGTTCAAGAGATCTTCTTCTTTGAAAGGGATGGGTGCGAACTTGGGGTAGGCGCAGATGGTGCCCAGGGCGACGAACTTTTCTACGCCGGAGAGGAGGGTGGCGGCTAAATGGATCACTATATCAATGGGAGGTCGAGAGTCGGTGGTCGGGAGTCGGGAGTCTGGGGAGGAAGAGAAGAGTTTGCCAGCGTCTTTGAAGGCGGCTTCTATGGCGGCGGCTTTGGTGAGGTCGTAGTCCTGCTCTTTGGGGATGAAGATGTCTTTACAGCCGCGGGCCTTGAGTTTTTCGGCTACGAAGGAGCCCAGGAACCCGGCGCCGCCGGTTAGCATTATGCGTTTTTTTGATAAATCCATATAAGAATCGAGAGTCAAGAGTCGGGGGTCGGGAGTCGAGGAAATTAATGGCTAGGCAACCCGAACCTTGGTTTATATCTATATTATAGCAATTCCCAAATAAGAGCTGAAAGATAAAGAGGATACATTGGGCAGGGAGAAGAGATTTGCCACAGAGGTCGCGGAGAATAGGAGGAGGAGAAATTCTGGGTGAGGGAATACAGCGCAAAGGGATATTTAAGCGCCTTCTTGTAATTTATCGGGAGGCAACAAACCATCCATTTCGATTCGCCAAGCAATAACCTCAGCAGGAACCTCAAAGATTTTATCCAGGGATGACCCTATATACTGCCCCAACACCTTTAAGTTCACTTTATTTATATTAAATTCTTTGTTCAAAGTTGCCCGTTGAAGCGCAGTTTTAACATGTCGGCCTAACTCCTTCTTTGGAACACAAATCAAACTGCCCAGGGGGAAATAGGGGACAGCGACCTATTTATCTAATCCGGGCATCCCACTGATAATGGCCGCAATCCCCGGCCGGATTCCCGCTCCAACACATTCACGAACTTACCATTTCCCAGGCGGTGTCATTTGGCCATCGGGGACGCTTCTTGATATCTTTAATAACTTCTCCGGCACGAAAGGCCAGCGCGTAAAGTGGTCACAAACGCCTTGCGATGTCTATATTATAGCAATTGAGGGGTTATTC
>CAMTWW010000013.1:0-1590 GCA_947085555.1 uncultured Elusimicrobia bacterium
GGCTCTTTGGCGGCGTGGTGGAGTATATGCACTTTCCAGAAGGCGAGGGTTACTTCCCTGAAAACGAGGCTGTCATTCATATGCAGGATATCATAGTAGATATACGGCATGATATCAAGCGGACAGGCTATACGGGCGGGCGATACCAGGCCGAGGCCAAGGCACAGACGAAAGACGGCCAGGTGTTTACAACGGGACAGTGTAATTTTCAGGTGGTTTTTGGGACGGGTGAAAAACAGACAAGAACGCCTAAAACAAAACCGGAATAGAAGCAACTCTTTGTAAACCGGGCAGGCAATAACACTTCTGCCGGCAGTATTTTTATAACAGCCCCGGGCTTTGTGAAGCCTACTTTCCGCGTGCCGGCGATAAGGCCTTGTTCACTTCGGAAATGAAGGCTTCCGGGTTAAAAGGTTTTTCAATAACCACGGGGGGGAGCTGTTCCGGGTCGAGCATGGAAAGAGAGCCGGACACAAGCAGGCTCCTGGCGCCGGCTTGTTTTGCTTCGAAAAGCTTTATCAGGTCAGTGCCCAGGCCGTCGCCGAGCATGAGGTCCGTTATCAGTAGATCGTAATTGCGGGAATTTATCTGCCGGGCAGCCTCGGCGAAGCTGGAAGTCTTTGAGATTAAATAATCCGTGCCGGCAAACAGGCGCGCGTAAACAGCCAGCATGGCCTCGTCATCATCGGCTATAAGGATACTTTTAGGCATCTTATTTCCCCTGACCCCGTCCGATATCCCCACCCGCCGCATAGCCCCCCGGCTGCTTTACGAGTATATCATTAGCCGCACAATCCCGACATAGTCTACAGGTCGCAGGATGCATAGGAATTATTCCTATAGCTGATGGGAGATATCCGGAATATATCGTAAAGTTTATACGGGGGTTCTACTACATTCGCCCTGCATCTGAGCCAATATTCCGGTCATTTCGTGTAAGTTTTAATTGAGCTTATTTTGAGCCGCGCCTGAGCTTCTCCTAAGGTCTGTCGGCTATGCTATATATGAAGGCGCGAGGTAATGGGGGTTTTTTATGGGGATGAATATCTATGCCATAACTGCCAGGCAAGTGCGCCTTAGGCGGCTGCAGGCGGGGCTTACGATAGAGGACCTGGCGGATGCAGCGGGAATAAGCGTAAGCTTCCTTGCCTATCTGGAAACAAATAAGAAAAAACCCAGCCTGGCCACCCTCGCAAAGATAGCCGCGGCGTTAAATGTTTCCGTTCCGGAATTATTTGATAAGAAAACCGTACCCAATATCGCGGGGGAGAAACAAAGAACGCTGAATAGAATTTTAAAACTGCTGAAGAACCAAAGCCAGAAGAACACGGAAACGATCCTGGCCGCCGTAACGGTTCTTGCCAGGAAGCTTCTTGAGAAACAGGCCTGATAGCATAGCCACGCGCGCATGGCGTAAGCCTGTGCGCGGGCTGCTAATCGTGGCGCGTAATGCGGCCGCGGCGGCCCCTTACACGCGCTTCAGCCGCTTTTGCGGACCGGGGGGGGCACGCCGAGCAGGACCTCCCGTGTTTTCCTGGTAAGCACGTCGAGCGCGAACGGTTTCTGGATAAAGTTTTTATCTTTTCACCA
>CAMTWW010000014.1:0-4787 GCA_947085555.1 uncultured Elusimicrobia bacterium
GACGTGTGCTCTTCCGATCTCCCCAGGCCGGACCTGGGCCGCTTTTTGTATCCAGCGCGCGAAGCCCTGGTGAGTCGTCGCTAGGTGCAGACAGCTGTTCCTAGTGTCCTTCTGCAACTTGTGTGCGGTCACCCCGAACTTGGAGGCTAGGATGCGCGAAGCCTTTTTAAGCGTTTCTGGCCGACCATCAAAAAACCGTACTCTCAGCTTTTCCCGTCGCGGGTTGGAGTTCGGTATCTTCGCCATCCCTAAGGAGCCGTCGCCCAGGAAGAAGCCCAGAAGCCAAGCCAGCTCTTCGTCTAGGGCAAGCCCGTCTACTTCGAAAGGACGGTTAAACAGCCAGGCTTCGTCCACGGTAGGGTTGGGGGTTAACAATATGTCGCCCGCGCGCAACTCGTCGGCCCGCCTCTCCTCTACGGCGCGGCCCGTGAATACCAGGAACGGATGCCATTCGCTGGTCAGCACGCGCAAGCCGTTTTCGCACGTGACCTCTATCTGCTTCTCAGCAGGGATAGAATAGCGCCAGAGATGCGTCACCGGAGTCTGCACGTAGCGGGCCGTCGCGGGATCGAGGGCGAGTGTCTTGAAGTTCAGGCGCGTTACGTCAAGCCCTTTGCGGTCGCCGCAATCTGTTTCGGCAACACCCGACGCCTTAACTCTCTGGTACAGCGTCTCAATGCGCTCAAGACCGCAGAAGGTAGTGTAGACGAAAGCGTCGGAAGAAATGCACCCACCACCGGATTTCTGGATGAGGCTCTGCGCGGTGAGGGCTTTGGCTATGCCCTCCATGGAGTCCGGCACGGGCAGCACATAGCAGGCCGAGAGCTGCTGCAGGTCGCGGCCCGCGTTCATCAGCGTGGGCGAATTGGGGAGGAAATTGAACTCCGCCATCATATTGTAGAACCGGGTTTTCCAGAGGTCGGCCGCCTCGCGCGCCGGGGCCGTCTCCTTATAGGCCTTTTCCAGGTTGGCCACGAACTTCATGAAATTGGCTTCGCGCTCAGAGGACTCCGGCAGGCCCTCGTGGAAAATAAGGGTGCGGGCCCCGCTTCCTTCGGCCTCCTGGACGCGGTAGTTTACCCCCTCGAACAAGCCCCACTTCTGCGCGTCCGGGTGGAAGATGAGCTCCGAAAGGGAAATATTGTGAGCTACCCGCTCGAAGAGGTCCTCGGGCGTATTGTCGTCGCGGAGGTACTTGTCCTTTATTACCTTGGCCTGGTTCTCGCTGACGGTGACTGGCTTCCTGGTGATCATTACTGTCTTCATTCTGGCGTTGTCCTTATTTCTCAATGGAACTTATCTTGAACTGCAGGCTTCAGGTTAATCTATCAATACTTAACCACCATGTCAAATCTAGCGACGACAGCCATAAATAAACCGCTTTCCGGGGCAAAATTGTTATAATAAAAACAAGGGTTTTTCCAATGAAGAACGGCAAAAAACAGGGATTGGAACTTTCGCAGACGCAGGTCCTGCGCCAGGACCTGCGCCTGTTTTCCGTGCTGGCCTCGCCGGAGGAGGATTTCCTGCGCCAGGCCGCGGAGCTGGAGGCCGACCCGCTTTTCATCAGGCTTTCCGCCCCCGGCCCGGACGGCGCCGCGCCGGTCATCCGCCGCCGCTTCGCCGGGGCTTCCTACGCTTTCGGCCTGGCCTGCGGTGACGAAGCCCTCGCGGCCGCGGCCGGCTCCGGCGGCAGCGCCGGCGAATGGCTTTCGGAGCGGCCGGCCATGCTGAAGCTGGCCCAGCGCGCCGGCCTGGAGAATTTTGAAAAGTATTTCCTCTCGGGCGTGGTTTTCAGCCCGGCCGCCGCCGGGCGCGCCTGCGGCCTTACCGCCGCCGAGGCCGCGGCCCTTAAAAACTTCGTGAACGCCTTCATCATGGCGCATGAAAGGATCCCCGCCGCCGCCCTGCCGGAACTTTATCTGCGCTGCGCCGCCGCGATCAGCGCGGAAGGCGGCAGGCTTTCCATCGCCTACTCCCATCCCGCCTATTTCCGCGGCGCCTACAATATTGATAACGCGGCCCTTTCCCGCCTAATGAAGAGTGGCGAACTCAGCCGGGAAGATGCCGCGAGGCTGCGCGCTCTTACGGCCCGCGCCCAGCGCATTGCCTGGCGCAAATCCGGTTTTCACAGGACGCTGACCGCCATAGTCGAGCGGCAGTCGGATTTTCTGCTCCAGAAAGCCCCGCTGAAACCGTTCAGCCAGCGCGCGCTCGCGGCACAGATAAGTTTAAACCCGGCCACCGTCTCTAGGCTTATAGCCTCCAAAACCGTAATAGTCCCTTCGGGAGAGGAGATAAGATTGAAAAATTTCTTCAGAAAGAGAAACGCATATATAATTGATATAATAAAAACGGTTACAGGGGCGAGCGCCAAAAAGATGACGGATAGAGAGGTGGCCGAGTCCCTTAAAGCAGTTCACGGGATACGCGTTTCAAGACGCAGCGTCAACCTTTACAGGACAGAACACTATGCCCCATAAAAAAGAGATCGCCGCTCTAAACCCGCTTCAGCGCAGTCTTTTCGATGCGGTTTTCTTCAACGCGCAGGAGCCCATGCTGGTGTTGGCCCGGAACCTTGAAGTTCTGCTTATAAACAACAGCGCCATGAAGCTGCTCGGTTGGGCGGCCCAGGACCTCTCCGGGAAAACAGCCGCGACGCTGGTGCTGCAGAAAGACCTCGCCGAATTCACGGAGATGACGGAACTGGCCGCCCGCAAGGGCGAGGTGCGCAACTGCCGGTTCTACATGCTGACAGCCTCCCAAAACATAGTAAGGCTTTTCCTGACCACGCAGGCGCTTAAGGACGAGGCCGGAGCCGTAACCGGCTTCTGCCTCTACCTTTCGCCCGTCTCGCCGGACCAGTGGTCCGCGCTGAAAGACCCGCATATTTTCAAGAACGCCGCCCGCAAGCTGGGCCGCCTCACCTCCATAGGCCAGCTCACCTCCATGTTCGCGCACGATATAAAGAACCCGCTGCACGTTATCCTTTCCACGTCGGAGCTGCTACGCGCCCAGGAGGGCCAGTCCGAGCAGGCCAGGACCGGCGCCGAACTGATAGAGCGCAACGCCCGGCGGGCCTCGAAGATAGTGAAGACCCTGCTGGACTTTTCCAGCAGCGGCATGTGCCGCCTCGAGCCTTACTCTGTAGCGGACGCCGCGGAATACTCCCTCGAACTTATAGACAGTTCGCTTAAAGCGGCCAAGGTGCGCGTGGAGAAGAATTTTGAGAAAGCCCCCAAGGTCTTCCTCGACCCGCATTATATGCACAGCGTGATCTATAATCTGCTCAACAACGCCGCCCAGGCGCTGGAAGGCGCCGCCGACGGCTGCGTGAAAATAAGCTCAGGCTGGCTTGAGCCGGAGAAAGAAGTTTTTCTGACCATCTCCGACAATGGGCCGGGCCTGGAGCCGGCCATGTTTGAAAATCTATTTCAGCCCTTCTTTACCACCAAAGACAGCGGCACCGGCCTTGGCCTGTACCTGGCCCGCCAGATCATGGACGAGCACGGCGGGCGCATAATCGTGTCCGCCTCTCCGGAAGGCGGGGCCCTGTTAAGCCTGCGCTTCAAGAAGACGGTGTAGGGAAGAAGGGATGAGGGCTGAAGGATGAGGGATGAAGGGCGGAGCGGGGAAAACGAAAAGATTTAATGGGAAACATACTTATCGTCGAAGACGACGCCGACACGCGTTATGTGCTGAAGGCCGCGCTTGAAAGCGGCCGTCACGCCTGCGCCGTCGCCGCTTCCGGCGCGGAGGGCATGGGCCTCGCCGAGGCGCTCACTTTCGACGCGGTGGTCCTCGATATGGTCCTGGGCGATTCCGACGGGCTGGCGGTCCTTGAGAAACTGAAGAGCGAGGACCCCGGCCTGCCAGTGGTGATACTCACCGGCCACGCCAACGTGACTAGCGCCGTAAAAGCCATGAAACTGGGCGCGCTGGATTATTTGCTTAAGCCCTTCGGCAACGAGGAGTTACTGCTGATAATAGAAAAAGCGGTCAAGGAGCGCAGGCTCAAGCGCGAGTTCGAAGCGCTGCGCAGCCACGTGAAGCGCGCGCAAGGCGCGGAGCCCGTGTTCGGAACCAGCAAAGAAATAAAAAATACCGCGGCCCTAGCCGGGCAGGTGGCAGCCACGGACCTGACCGTGATACTTTCCGGCCCGTCCGGCTCCGGCAAAGAAGTCTGGGCGCGCGAGATACATCGCCTGAGCAGCCGCGGCGGCAGCCCCTTCGTCGCGCTCGACTGCGGCGCCCTGCCTGAAAACCTCGTCGAGAGCGAGCTGTTCGGCTACGAGCGCGGCGCCTTTACCGGCGCGGACAGGCGCAAGCCCGGACTCTTTGAAATCGCTTTTGGCGGTACGCTTTTCCTCGACGAGATAGCCAATCTTACCATGGCCACGCAGGCCAAACTCCTGCGCGTGCTGGAAGAGCGCAAGATCCGTCATCTTGGCGGTAAAAAAGATATTCCCACCGACGCCCGCGTGATCGTGGCGTCCAACAGCGATCTGCCCGCCCGGATAAAAGAGGGGGCTTTCCGCGAAGACCTTTACCACCGGCTCAACCAGTTTACGCTGCGGGTTCCTTCCCTCGCCGAGAGGAAAGAGGACATCCCTGCGCTGGCCGCTTTATTCCTGCGCGAGGCGGAGAAGCTGGTAAATAAAAAAATAGAGACTATTTCCGATTCCGCTCTCGCGGCCCTCACCGCCTATTCCTGGCCCGGCAATGTGCGCGAACTCAAAAATGTCATCACGCGCGCCGCGCTTTTGTGCGGGGGGGAGATACAACCC
>CAMTWW010000015.1:0-6279 GCA_947085555.1 uncultured Elusimicrobia bacterium
AAAGCGATCGAGTGCAGTTTCGTCATCGGGGTGTCGGTCCGGGAGGGCAGGATCACCGGCAGATTGGAGCCGGCCAGCAGCGTGGCCGACTTCATGCCCGCTCCGAAGAAGGACAGGCATTTATACGCCGGGTTGCCCGAGTCCAGGTCCGGGAACAACGCTATATCCGTCTCGCCCGGCACGAGGCCTTTTATGCCTTTTTCGGCGGCCAGTGCCTTCGAGAAGGCGATATAAATATCGTAGGGGCCTTCCACCACGCAGTTCTTGAGCTCGCCGGCCTTGTTCATTTTGACGAGGGCGGCGGCGTCCAGCGTGCTGGGGATGCCGGGGTTGACCTTTTCCACCGGGCAGATGACCGCGACCTTAGGGAGTTCCACTCCCAGCATGCGCATCATGTCCACCGCGTTGCGGGTGATCTTAGTCTTCTGCTCCAGCGTCGGGCTGATCATGATGGCCGCGTCGGTCACGGCGAAGAGCTTGTGGTAGTTGGCCAGCTCGAACAGCACGAAGTGACTGAGCACGGCGCCCTCGGCGACCGCGCCTACTTCCTTGCGCAGGATGGCCTTCATGAAGAACTTGGTGTCCACCAGGCCCTTCACCAGGAAGTCGCCCTTTCCGGCCTTCACCAGGTCCACGGCCTTGTTGCACATCTCGGCGTGGTCGCCCAGGTCTATCTGCTCGAAGCTGTCCAGCTTCAGGCCGACTCTGGCGGCCAGCTCCTGCACCTGGGCCTTTGGGCCGATCAGGATGCCGCCTGAAATTATCTTATGATCCACTCCCAGCTTGCAGGCGGTCAGGACTTCGTCGTTATTGGCGCCCGGCACTACTATGCGGTTGCTCTTCCCTTTCACCAGCCCCAGCAGTTCGTCAAAGTTATTGAATTTCATGTTTTCTCCCCGACAAGATTTGTAACTACTCGGGAGCCAGAAGCCGCAGACCATTCTGTCTTCTGACCTCTGACTTCTGTCTACCTGTAGTTACAGTCCGGCATGAGTTCCTCCCCCGAAGGTGACCTCGTACAGGTAGGGCGCGTTCTTTCTCTCAAGCGTAATAAAAATTTTACGGCCGCCTCCGGCCGCGAAGCCGGGCTGCTCCTTGGCGCCGTAGCAGTACTCCGTTTTGGCGCAGGTCAGCAGCGTCGCCGCTTCCCCCCAGGGGCCCCACGGGTAGCGGGCCTGGCGCGCCAGCACGCGGCCCCTCCCTGCGTCGTAATAAACGGCCAGGTAGCCTTTCAGGTGGTCGTTATAGGAAACCGAGAATTCGTCCGGCATATCCTCCAGCACCACGGAGGCCTCCGAAACGTCCTCCGTCCAGGGGGCCGAGGCCGTTTCAAGGCTGTAGTAGGAATATTTTTCCCTCGAGGCCAGGTCTTCCGGTTTCACGCGGGCCAGCTCGGCCCCGAATTCGCCAGGGGAAGGCATCGAGCGGCCGTAGACGTAAACCCAGCCGTCCTCGTCGGCCCAGGCGGCCGAGCCGAAAGCCGGCTCTATGTCGTTCCAGAGGGAATAGCGCGTGCCCATCCGCGCTTTAATATAAGGCCCGGCCGGGTTTTCGGCCAGCGCCACTCCCTGGCCCACCCGGAAATAGTCGTAGGGCTCGGGCCCGTAGTTGTTCATTATGGAATAGAAAACGTGGCAGCTGCCGCCGGTGCAGACCCCGGAGCGCGGCCAGAACTTGCGTACCTGGCTGTACTCCTTAAGGTCGCCGGAGAGCAGGGGCAGGGGCCATTTATTCTCGTCGGAGACATAGACCAGCGCGCCGGCCTGCGCATAAGGGGAAGTGCTGGCGGAGAACGCGGCAGCTCCGTCTACAATGCCCCAGACCGCCGCCTGGCCGTCCGGCTTCAGCTCGCCGGCCCAGAGATTATTAAGAAGCCACAGCGTGCGGCCGTCGGGCAGCGGCACGGCGTAGTTCCCGCCCTGCGCCACCACGGCGCCCGTGGAGGGAGCCTGGGAGAGCAGCGGCGTGCCGCTGGAAATTGAGAAAGAGGGAAAAGTATTTTTCTGCTGCGCCGTGGCCTGGGAAACCGGAATAAGCAGAAAAACGGCTGTCTTAAGAAAGAGAGCGCGGGGAGATAAGGACCTTAAAACTGTTTTTTTGGGCTGGAACCGCATAAAATATGCCTAACGGCTGAATTATTGGCGCCACCGGGAAGGAGGCCTTGTACTACCGAATTATAATATAATACAAACGGCACTTCGCGCAAATTATCAGCAGGGGCGCATATTTTCCTGTAACATATTGGTCATTGAATTTTAACCGGCATCTGTTAGACTATAGATATGTTTTATAAGGCAAGAACGCTGATCGCGGCCGCCGCCTGTCTCCTGGCAGCGGTTGCTCCGGCGCGGGCGGTTGCCCCGTTGCCGTCAATAACCGCCACAAGCACAGGCAGCGTCAATGTCTCCTGGACCGGAGGAACAGCCGATTTTATAGCCGCAATCTCCACCTCCCCGACATTTTCGGTATACACGGCCAGCGGTTCCGTGACGGCTTCCGCCACCAGTTATCCTTTCCTTAACCCGGATACAACCTACTATTTCAAAGTCAAGTCCTCCGCCGACGACGATACCCTCTATTCGCCGATATTTTCCACCGCCACCTGGGCGGCCGCGCCGGGCGGGATCTATTCCCTTTCCTCCTACTTCACCGCCGACTCCTCCTTTACCGCCGGGGCGAGCATCGGCTGGAGCACGAACAATAACCCGGAATGGACCTCCTATGACCTGCAATATTCCACGGACCCGGCCTTTACACCCTCCTCGGTCTCGCTGAAAGGCTACCCGCCGGTGATAATGGGCGGGCTTTACGCCAATACCACCTATTATTTCAAGGTCAGGGCGCGCGGGATTTCCGGCACGCTCACCGCTTATACGCCGGCCATCTCCACGGCCACCCTGGCGCTTAAGCTTTCAGGACTTTCCGACGCCGTCTACGAAACCAGCACCACCGTCTCCTGGACCGCGGTGAACGGCGCCGCGCAGGCGGAGAAGTCGGCGGGTTACACCCTTGGCGTTTACACTAATCCCGCCCTGTCCGTCCTCTTTTCTTCCTGGACTACGGCGACGGCGGCCACGTCTTCCACCAGCCTTTCCGGGCTGGAGCGCAATACCACCTATTATTACCGGGCCGGAGCGCTTAATCTGTCCGGCGCCCCCAACCTGAACGAGCCGCGCTCTTTCACCACTTTATCCGCCGCTCCTCAAAACCTGGCCCGCCTCTCCGTGGCCGATTATTCGGCCACGCTCGGCTGGACGGCGCTGGCCGCCGGAACCGCCCTGGGCTACAGGCTGGAAGCTTCCACCGCCAATTTCTCCGCCGGCGGCATCCCACAGTCCTCCGTCTCTTACAGGACGGACCTCAGCACACTTACCCTCATAACGCTCGATTCCAATACGACCTATTATTTCAGGGTCGGCTCGGTAAACAGCGCCTTCGCCGCGAATTACGGGAGTTCGGTCGCCTCGGTTACGCTGGCATCGCCTGTTTCGGTGGGACTGGCCTATGTAAGCGCGGCCGTCCGGGAAGTAACGGTAAGCTTTACGCCGCTGCCGGAATCACCGCAGGCCCTTGCCTGCGAGGGCTACAAACTGGAAGGGTCAACCGCCGCGTTCGGCCTCGGCGGCGCCGTGTTCTCTTCCGTCACTTATACCTACCAGAACCAGCAGCGGTCCCTGACGCTTGCCGGCCTGGCTCCCAACACCACCTATTATCTCCGCCTCGGCACCCTTAACTGGGAATACACGCCCAACTATACCGTACTGTCCTCGACCAGGACCGGCTTCCCCGCTCCGCCCGCCGGGGTTACGCTGGCCAATATCTGGAGTTCCAGCGCCTCGGTAAACTTCACCCCCGGGATCGCCGCCGGCGGACATGTGGCGGAAGCCTCCGTGTACCGCTTCTTCAGCACCGTCTACAAAAGTTCCGCGACGCCCAACCCTTCGGCCTCTAACCTCGTGATAGCAGGTCTCGACCCCAATACCACTTATTATTTCAGGGCCGGGGCGCTGTACAACGGCACAACCATTTATAGCAAAACAGTCCCCGAGTTCAGGCAGACCCTGACCCAGCCGCTCACCGGGCTTAATATTCCGGGGGTTTTCCAATCCAGCATAACCGTAGCCTGGACGCCGCTCACCGCCAGCCAGCAGAGCGATTCAGCCGAGAGCTACTTGCTTGAGGCCTCAACGGGAGCCTCCTTCACCGGCCCGATCCTGTTTTCCTCTAATACCGCTATCATTGCCCTGGACCGCCTGACCATAACAGGCCTGCAACCTAATACCAGCTACTATTTCAGGGCCGGGACATTGAACTATGAAGGCTCAGTCAACTATGCCGCTACCCCGGCTACTTCGACCCTGGCCAATGCGCCGGTGCAATCCGTCTCCGGGGTTTCCCCTTTCACAATGACGCTTACCTGGCTGGCCAATTCTAACCCCTCCGACACGCGTTACCTGGTGGAGCTTGACGACGATCCCTTTTTCGTCTCCCCGGAGCCATCCTCCACTACCGTGCTGTCGTCGGCTACTTTTTCAGGGCTTACCCCGAATACCACTTACTATCCGCGCTTGACCTCTATAAACCGCCTTAACCGGCGCATTCCGGCGGTGGATTTTTCCCCTACCGCCACCGGAGCCCACAATCCCGCCCCTTTGGCCTATTCCGGGATCGGGGTCAGTTCCGTCACCCTGAATTGGGGCCCCGGCGCTAACGCTCTCCTCACAACTTTCTACCAGGCCAGGGTCTCTTCGAGTTCGGATTTCTCCGGCACAACAATCTCTTCAGTGACGCTTGCCCTTTCAGCCACTTTCACCGCTCTGCTCTCTAATACAAGCTACTACCTGAACGTCTCGGCGCTTAACCTTACCAGTGTGCCTACAGACCCGCCGGTCTCGCTGGGCACAGCCCTGACCCTGCCCGCTACCGCCTACATCCTGTCCCAGGCGGATACTTTCTCTGGCCTGCTGCTGGACGGCTTTTCGGTCAACTGGGCCGCTAACGGGAACTCCTCCGCCACCGTCTACCGGGTGGACGTTTCCACGCTTTCCGATTTCTCGGTGCTGGCGGATTCCAAAGCGGTGCAGGCCGTAACCTGTTCTTTCGCCAACCTGCTGCTGGACACGAATTACTGGGTGCAGGTCCAGGCCCGGGGTCAGGCCGGCCTGCTGGCTAACTTCGTAAGCGCCGGGTTCACCCGTACTCTGTCCTCCGCCAACCTGAGCGCTTTGGCCGGGCGGGACAACCTCATCTTCCTGGACACTTCTTACGGCCGGATCTCCGTGCAGCTGCCGGCGGGCTCCATAGGCAGCTCCACTGTCCTCACCCTGAAGCCCTCCACCTCCACTTTAGCCGCGCCCTTTTCGGCCGTGTCCCGGCTTACTCCGACGGGCATTGGTGTGCATATAAACCGTTTCCCTCCCACGCTCATACTTAAACCCATAACAATAACCGTCCCCTACAGGCTGGCCGATCTACCAGCCGGCACGGACCGGGCCAGGCTCGTACTGGCGCTTTTCGACGAGACCAACTCCATCTGGGTACCGCTCGCCTCCGTCTCCGATACCACCAACAACCGCGTGATAGGCCAGACCTGGCATCTGTCCACTTTCCAGATAATGCAGGCGCACCCGGAAGCCGGCCTCTCCGACGTAAAGGTCTACCCGAACCCCTACAGGCCCAACTCGGTCTCGGGCGCTATGAATTTCACCAATATGACCCCTTACGCGAAGGTCAGGATCTATACCTTCCTGGGCGAGCTGGTGCGCGAGCTAAAGGCCGACGGCAACGGGATGGCGCATTGGGACGGGCTGAACAGGTCCGGCCTGAAAACGGCCAGCGGCGTCTATATAGCTTTCGTGCAGACGAAGGACAAGAAGTCCTCGAAGAGCTTCAAGGTGGCGGTGGAACGGTAGGGGATAGGGTGGAGCCGGATATTAAAATGAAAAGCAGCCGGATAAAATCCAAGGACATAAAAAGCGGAACGGCAGGTTTTTTCCTGAAGGTTTTTTATTGCCTGGTTTTCGTTGTTTCCCCCACTCTACCCTCTACCCTGACCCCTAACCCCCTATGTGCCCAGGACTTCAGTTCCGACTCGGCCGGCACGGCCTCCGGGCAGTTCCTTAAGCTGGCCGCCGGAGCGCGCGGCGCCGGGCTGGGCGAGGCTTATTCCGCGCTGGCCGACGACGCCTTTGCCCTGGACTGGAATCCGGCGGGACTCATAAACATAAAGAAAAATTCAATGGCTGTCATGCACGCCCCCTACCTGGCCGGGACCTTCGC
>CAMTWW010000016.1:0-3726 GCA_947085555.1 uncultured Elusimicrobia bacterium
ATTCCAGGCAGACCCGGCGGCAGAAGTTCCTGGCTACGATAACGGACCCGAATATAGCGATGATATTGATGAGCCTGGGGGCGGCGGGGCTTTTCATCGAACTTTATAATCCGGGGCTGATCCTGCCCGGGGTGGTCGGCGCGGTGTCGCTGGTCATGGCTTTCTATTCTTTCCAGACGCTGTCGGCCAATTTCGCGGGGGTGGCGCTGATCCTGCTGGGCTTCGTGTTCTTTATCGCGGAGATCAAGGTTATCAGCTACGGGCTGCTTACGCTGGCGGGGGCGGCTGCTGTTTTTTTGGGCGGGCTGATGCTGTTCAACCAGCCTTCTCTGGGGGGGCTTTCTATTTCTATAGGCATGCTTCTTACTACGGTGATCGGGCTTATCGCGCTGGTGGCGGCGGTGGCCACGATAGCGCTGCGCGCGCAATTACGCAAGGTCGTGACGGGCATAGAGAGCCTGACGGACAAGCGCGGCCTGGCTAGGACGGCCCTTAACCCGAAAGGCAAGGTCCTCGTCGAGGGCGAACTCTGGGACGCCGAAAGCGTTTCCGGCGACATCCCCGAAGGCGCCGACGTAAACGTCGCCGCCGTAAACGGCTTCCGCGTCAGCGTCCGCCAGGTGAAATAATTTCAGGGATCCTGCGGTTTCCTTCCTCTTCTCCCGGTAATAACGACGGCCGCTTATAATTATATTTGAAAATTTGAATTATAGCGGCTATTGTGTCATAATATAGCTTCGACAATAACCCCGGTTATGCCGGATTTTTTGTCCGCTTTTCACGGATTTTTCAGCCTTTTCACGGAGGAATTACTATGGGAACCAGATTTACCGACAGGGCTCAGCGTATTATACTTATCGCGCAGGAAGAAGCCAAGAGGCTTAACCACGATTATGTGGGCACCGAGCATATCCTGCTGGGGCTCATCGCTCTTTCAGAGGGCGTGGCCTCGCAGGTGTTCCAGAACCTGGGCATAGATTTGCGTAAGGTGCGCGCCGAGATCGAGAAGATCGTGGGCACCGGCGATAATATGATGCTGCTGGGCGAGATTCCCTTCACCCCGCGCGCCAAGAAAGTGCTGGAATACGCCGTGGAAGAGGCCCAGCATATGAGCCACTCCTATATCGGCACCGAGCATATCCTGCTCGGCCTGATACGCGAAGAGGAAGGCGTCGCGGCCCGCGTACTCGAGAACCTGGGCCTCAAGCTGGAGACCGTGCGCGAGGAAGTCCTCAGCATCCTGGGCGAGATGGAGCAGAAAGATTCCCCCAAGGAAGCCCCGGCTTCCAAGAGCCACGCTTCCCACACCGCCACCAGGAGCAAAACCAAGACCCCCATCCTGGACGAATTCGCCCGCGATCTGACTCAGATGGCCAAAGAGGGGAAGCTCGACCCCGTGATAGGCCGCTTCAATGAAATAGACCGCGTGATACAGGTGCTCGGCCGCCGCACCAAGAACAACCCCGTGCTAGTGGGCGAGCCCGGCGTGGGCAAGACCGCCATCGTGGAAGGCCTCGCCCAGAAGTTAATGTCCGGAGATATCTCCGACACCCTGCTGGGCAAGCGTCTGCTCAGCCTCGATCTCGCCTCCATCGTGGCCGGCACCAAGTACCGCGGCGAATTCGAACAGCGTCTCAAGGGCATCATCGAAGAGATCCGCAAGGCCAGGAACAATATCATCATGTTCATAGACGAGCTGCACACCGTCATAGGCGCCGGCGCCGCCGAGGGCGCCATTGACGCCTCCAATATGCTCAAGCCCGCGCTCGCGCGCGGCGAGCTGCAGTGCATCGGCGCCACCACCTTCGACGAGTACCGCAAGCATATCGAGCACGACCCCGCCCTGGAGCGCCGCTTCCAGATGGTGATTGTCGAGCCGCCCAGCGTGGCCGAGACCATCGAGATCCTGAAAGGTCTGCAGGAAAAATACGAGTCGCACCATAAGTGCAGGTACACCGACGCTTCCATCTTCGCGGCGGCCCAGCTGTCGGACAAATATATCACGGACCGGGCCCTGCCCGACAAGGCCATAGACCTGCTCGACGAGGCCGGCTCCCGGGCCCGCCTGACGCTGTCGGTGGCGCCCCCGGAATTCAAGGAAAAGGAAACCGAGATAGAAGAGGCCTCCAGGGAAAAGAACGCCGCCATCTACGGCCAGGAATACGAGAAGGCCGCCAAGCTGCGCGACCGCGAGAAAGAGCTGAAGAAAGCCCTCGAGGACGCCCGCAAGAAATGGCGCGAAGGCCGCGATAAAGTTTTCCCGGAAGTGACGGAAGAAGATATAGCAGGCATAGCCTCCAAGTGGACCGGCATTCCCGTCACCCGCATGACCGAGACCGAGACCCAGAAGCTGCAGCATATGGAAGGCGGGATACATAAGCGCCTGATCGGCCAGGACGAGGCGGTCACCATCGTGTCGCAGGCCATTAAGCGCAGCCGCACCGGCATGAAGGACCCCAAGCGGCCCATAGGTAATTTCATCTTCCTCGGCCCCACCGGCGTCGGCAAGACCGAGCTCGCCCGCGTACTGGCCGACTTCCTGTTCGGCAACGAGGAAGCTATGGTCCGCATCGACATGTCCGAGTACATGGAGAAATTCTCCGTCTCGCGCCTGATCGGCGCGCCTCCCGGCTATGTCGGCTACGAGGAAGGCGGCAAGCTCACCGAGATAGTGCGCCGCAAGCCCTACTGCGTGGTAGTGCTCGACGAGATAGAAAAAGCCCACCCCGACGTGTTCAATATCCTCCTCCAGATCATGGACGAGGGTACGCTCACCGACAGCCTGGGCCACAGGGTCAGCTTCAAGAACACCATCCTGATCATGACCTCCAACGTGGGCGCGCGGCTTATCTCCAAAGGCAAGACGCTGGGCTTCATGCCCGCCGACGACAAAGAGAAAGATTATAAAGAGATGAAGGAAACAGTGATGGACGAGGTGAAGCGCGTCTTCAACCCGGAATTCATCAACCGCATAGACGAGGTCATCGTGTTCCGCCCGCTTACCGAGGCGGATACCGAGAAGATCCTGGAGCTCAGCCTGACCAAGGTGACGAAGAAGCTGGAAGCCAAGGGCATCAAGTTCGTCATCACCCAGGCGGCCAAAACCTTCCTCGTCAAGAAAGGCTTCGACCCCAACTACGGCGCCCGCCCCCTTATCCGCACCGTACAGAAATTCCTCGAGGATCCGATGTCGGAGTTCCTCCTCAACAGCAGCATGAAGGGCGGCGACATCCTTAAAGTGGACTACAAGGGCGAAGGCGACGCCCTGGACCTGAAGATCTAGCGCTTCATGCGAATCCCAAATGCGAATGAAGCCATGCGAATAAATTGCGAGATAGAAGAGTTTAATTCGCATAAATTCGCATTTCCCCGTTTCGCGCCCCTATTAGCATAGCCAGGAGTTCAGCTTGCAACAGCACCACCGTTATCCCAGGCGCCGTGGCGCCCCTGTTCCTCCCGCGGCGGACCCCGCCGGCCGGGCACCGGCGGCCAGGACCGGTTTGCCGCGCTTTGGCTGGAAACCGGTTTTCTCGCTGCTCCTGGCGGCCGCTGGCGGCGCTTTCATCTATTACACCGGCTCCAACCTGCTCCGCAGCCTGGCCCCGCAGCCCGAGCCGGGGAAAGTGGTGGAGGCGCCTATCAAGGACGCGGAGTGGCAGGCCATGGGGGAAAGCCTCGATAAGGTTTCGCGCTCCTACCGCGGGCGGGTCGGTATTTACATCAAGG
>CAMTWW010000017.1:0-2597 GCA_947085555.1 uncultured Elusimicrobia bacterium
AAAAAGGGCTGCGATACCGGCGACTGCGGCTCCTGCGCCGTACTCCTCAACGGCAAACCCGTGCTGGGCTGCCTCGCACCGGCCGTCACCGCGCACGGCGGGGTGCTCACCACCATTGAGGGATTGGGTTCGGTCCACAACCCGCATCCGCTGCAGCAGGCTTTCGTGGAGGCCGGCGCCGTGCAGTGCGGTTTCTGCATACCGGGCATGATACTTTCCGCCAAGCATCTGCTGGACAGGACGCCGGCTCCCACCGAGGCCGAGATACGCAAGGCCCTCGACGGGAACCTGTGCCGCTGCACCGGCTACGTGAAGCAGGTGGAAGCGGTCAGGAACGCGGCCGTAAAGATCGCCGGCAAAAAGAAATAAATTTCGCCGACTGGAGAAAATCATGGACGCTAAAACCCTTAAAACAGTGAATAAGTCCGTTATAAAGATGGACGCGCTGGGCCTGGCCTGCGGCGAGCCTGCCTTTACCGACGACGTGGACTTCAAGGGTCTGCTGTGCGGGAAAATACTCTGGAGCCCCCACGCCCATGCCCGCATAAAGAAGATAGACGTCTCGGCCGCGCTCAAAGTCCCCGGAGTTAAAGCCGTGCTCACCTACAAGGACCTGCCGCGCGTCCCGCATACCACGGCCGGCCAGGGCTACCCGGAACCTTCGCCTTACGACACTTACACGCTGGACAATAAAGTCCGCTTCGTGGGCGACCGCGTCGCCGCCGTCGCCGCGGAGACCCCCGAAGCCGCGCGCGAAGCCCTTCTTAAAATTAAGGTCGACTACGAGATACTGCCCGCGGTGTTCGACACCTTCGCGGCCATGAAAGAAGGCGCCCCAGTCATTCACGACGAGGAAGATTCCAGGAATATCCCGGACGCGAAGCACAATATAGCCGCCAGGTTCGACTTCGAGGTTAAGAACGGGGAGTGGTTCAAGGAAGCCGACCATGTCTTTGAGCACAGCTGGACCATGCCTTACCTGCAGCACTGCGCCATTGAGCCGCATATCACCATAGCGTATTTCGACAATTTCGGCAGGCTGGTGCTGCGGACTTCCACCCAGGTCCCGTTCCATGTGCGCCGCATAGTGGCGCAGGCCCTTAAGATCCCCGTAAAAAGTATACGCGTGGTGAAGCCGCGCATAGGCGGCGGCTTCGGCTCCAAGCAGGAAGTGCTGGAGGATATAGTCGCCGCCCTGGCGCTCAAGACCAAAAGACCCGTGAAGCTGGAGTATACCCGCAAGGAAACTTTCATCTCCTCCCGCACCCGCCACCCCGCCACCTGCCGCATGAAGGCCGGCGTTAAGAAGGACGGGACTATTACTGACGCCGAGATGGAAATAACTTTAAATACCGGCGCTTACGGCTCGCACGCGCTTACTGTGATGATGTGTTCAGGCTCGCATACCATTCCGTTGTACCGCGTCAAGAACAATATCCGTTTCATAGGCCGCAGCGTGTACACCAATATGCCGGTGGCCGGCGCTTACCGAGGCTACGGCGCCACGCAGGGCTTCTTCGCCTGGGAATGCCTGATGGATATGATGGCCGCCAAGATAGGGATGGACCCGGTGGAATTCAGGAAGATGAATTATATAAAGCTCGGCGAGGGCTCGCCGGTGTTCAAGGCGATGGGAGAAGGCCGCGAAGGCGTGGAGCAGGTGATCACCTCCACCGGACTATTTGAGGCGATACAGAAAGGCACTGAGGAGATAAAGTGGGCCGAGAAGAGGGCGAAGTATGCCGTCCAGTCAGGCCCGATACGGCGCGGCGTGGGCGCGGCCTGCATGATGCAGGGTTCCGGCATCCCCGAAGTTGATATGGCCTCCGCCACGATGAAGATGAACGAGGACGGCTCTTTCAACCTGCTGGTCGGCGCGGCCGACCTGGGCACGGGCTCGGATACCGTCCTGGCCCAGATAGCGGCCGAAGTCCTTGGAATAAAAACCGACGATATAATCGTTACCTCGTCCGACACCGATATCACTCCGTTCGACGTGGGGGCATACGCTTCCTCTACCACCTTCATCTCCGGCGGCGCGGTAAAGAAGACAGCCGGGAAGATCAGCGAGATGATAATAGAAGTCGGGGCCAGGATCCTGGACCGGAAAAAGGAAGACCTGCGCCTGGAAGGAGGGAAAGTCGTGGCCAAAGACGGCGCCTCCTGCTCTCTCTCCGAGGTGGCGAACACTTCTCTTTACTATTACAATCAGCACCAGATAACAGCTTCGGCCTCGCATTTCGCGCATACCTCCCCGCCGCCTTTCCAGGCGAATTTCGCGGAGGTGGAAGTGGATACCGAGACCGGCGTGGTGAAGATACTGGACTATGTGAGCTGCGTGGATTGCGGCACGGCTATAAACCCCCAGCTCGCCGAGGGCCAGAACGACGGGGCGGTGCTGAACGGGATAAGCCATACCCTGTCCGAGGAGATGGAGTTCTCCTCCAACGGGACCCCGCTCAACGCCTCTTTCCGCCGCTACAAGATCTTCTCGGCGGCTGATACGCCCCCGCTGCGGACCTTCATCATCCCCACCTGGGAGTCGGCCGGCCCCTTCGGCGCCAAGTCCGTCTCCGAGATAGGTATAAACGGCCCGC
>CAMTWW010000018.1:0-2453 GCA_947085555.1 uncultured Elusimicrobia bacterium
CCGGTGCACGCGCAGATGCATTTTGTGGAGATAGTTTCACTTTTCGAGGACAAGAAGTACGAGGAGTCCCGCAAGGAGTCTCTGGCTTACCTGAAGGCCGTGAACGACGGCGTTCCCGTCTACAGGCGGCGCTACCTGCCCCGCGTACTCATCGCCATCGGCACCACCTACCTGGTGGAGAAAAAATACGACGAGGCTGCGGATTATTTTGCCAAAGCCGCGGCCACGATCAAGGAAGATCCCTCGGCGCACCCCGCGCGCTGGGCGGTCTGGGCCATAGTCAGGCAGGCGAACGTCTACGATCTCCGGGGCGCCAGGGATAAAGCCGTGGCGCTGTATAAAGAAGCTAAAACCTATAAGGATGAATGGGGCTTCGTGGAATTCATAGACAAATACCTTAAAAAGCCCTACTCGGAAACCGAGCTTCCCGGCGCCCTGCCGCCGCCGTAATTTATTAAGGTGACACACAACTTAATTGCAAATAAGTTGTGTGTCACCTTATCTTAAAATGGAAACGTCCGCTATAATATTTCTTCTGCTCGGCATACTCGGCTGGGGCCTGGGCGCTTTCTTCGACAAGCTCAGCCTCAGGCATCTGGACCCGTCCGGCGCTTTTTATGTGCGCGCGCTGTTCATGATCTTTGTCTTCACCCCGCTTCTCCTCTGGAAGTACGCGCCCACCAAACAGGCGCTCCTCGGTTCGGATAGACTCGGGCCTATCTTTGTTATGTCCAGCGTCATCGTCTCCATGGGCGGGGTTTTCTTTTACCTGAAAGCCCTGTCGGGGGGCGAAGCCACCAGGATCGTCCCGCTCAGCTCCACTTACCCCATAGTGACTTTCGTGCTGGCCCTCCTGTTCCTGGGCGAGAACTTCACCCTCAATAAATTCATCGGTACCATGCTCGTTTCCGGCGGCATCTATTTCATTTCTAAATGACACTGGCGGAATTCGAAAAAGAAACGGCGGCGGCCATAAGGGCCCTGCCCGGTTTTTTCAGGGAGCGCCTTGTCAATGTGGCGGTGCTGGTCCGCGCCCGGCCGTCCGCCGCGCAGGTGAAGCATTTCGGCGGGGGGCTTTTAGGTTTATACGAAGGCGTGCCGCATCTGGACCGGGGCCAGTCCTACAGCGGGGCCATGCCGGACAAGATCACCCTTTTCAAGGATAATATCGAATCCTCCCGCGGCGAAGGCGGCGAGCTCAAGCGCGAGATCCGCAATGTCCTGCTGCATGAAATAGCCCACCACTTCGGCATGGACGACGAGGAGCTCCTTAAAAAAGGATTATATTGACAAATATACAAGATTACAGACATAATGAAGTCTCCGCTGTTTGGGCCCCTTGAAAAGCACATATTTTCCTGCTATAATATCGCTATAGTGATAAAGATATCACTATAGCGATATGAATGAAAAAACCGACCCGCAGCGATTTTTAATAGGGAAACGCATCCGCGCGTTACGCCTGGAACGGCATTGGACGCAGGCGCGCCTGGCCGCATTGCTTGGGATCTCACAGAATTACCTGTCCGAACTCGAGCGGGGCCTGGGCTCTTTTTCGGCTGAAGAACTGCTGGCCATTCTTAAGCATTTCAATGTGCCGGTGGACTACTTCGCCGCCCGGAAAGAGCCGGTTGAAAACCAAATACAAAATGCCCTTGCGCGCGGAGGGGCGGGCCATCTTCTGGAGCGCGGCGATCTGCTTCCTTCGCAACAGCTTAAGTGGGCGGCCGACGCGGTGCGGGAAGCGCTTGTGTCCGGAGAATCCCCCCGCCAAATTACCGCCACAACCCCCGTATTTGTCAGCCATGCCGGGCAGATAAACCTCAACAAGCTGCGCGGCGAATTCACTGCGCTTGGCCTCCAGAACCGTCTAGGGTGGGTACTCGACAATACGCTTGCCGCAATTAAGCTGGAGTCCGCTAAAACGCTTTCACGGGAGTGGAGCGTAAGATATAACCGGGCCTCGGTAATTATCAATTGCTTTTTAAGCCCTTGGCGCGTGTCGTTAGGCCCGACCGCCGCCCGCAGGCCTGTTACGTACGATATCCTCGACAAAGACATCTCCAGCGAAGCTACGCTTAAGCAAGTCAGCCGGGGGGCGTCGGAAATTTCCAAACGATGGAGAATAACGACCCGGATTAAAGTAGACGACTTTGTCCAGGCATTAAAGGCGGCCCGCGATGAACATTAAAGGCTTCTTTCAGGATATAGATAGCCATTGGGCACAACCAGCGCCCGGCAAAATCCGCCTTGGGATTATCGGCTCAGTGGCCCTTCTCCTTCAAACCGATTATGACCGCGGCAACTTGTAGTCCGTATAAGGCCTGTTTCCGTAAGCTCTTTCCTTAATTTCGCTCTTCCCGCTGCTTAAAAATTTTCCGGAAAAAGTTCCCTTTCCTGCTATTTCGTAATAATACAAAAAATCGGCGTATTTCCTTAAATTTAAAAAAAGC
>CAMTWW010000019.1:0-12085 GCA_947085555.1 uncultured Elusimicrobia bacterium
ATCTCGCCGGGCGCCTTACGAAGCCTGACGCGGTGCGGGCCATCACGGCGGTCTCGATGGCCTATGCCAAGAGGCAGAACACCTGGTTCACGCGCTACCGCAACGCGGTCTTGCTGGAGCTTAGGAATTTTGAGGATTATGATCCAGCCGCCCTGGCCGAAAAGATACTGAATTCGTAACTACTCAGGTAGACAGAATTCAGTAGTCAGAATTCAGAATGGCCGACTACGAACAAGCCTCCGGCGGTTTTCTGACTCCTGGCTTCTGAATTCTGGCTTCTGGCTACCTGAGCAGTTACCTGAATTCATGAAAACCATACTTATAACCGCCGAGCTGAAAAAAAGGACCGCTTCCGCGGGCGGAGAAAGTTCGCTTGATGAACTTTGGCGCCTCGCGGAAACGGCCGGCCTGGAGCCCGTAAAAAAAATAAGCGTGCGCCTGCAGGCCTGGAACCCCGCCACGTTCATCGGCTCCGGCAAGGTGGAGGAGCTTAGGAAGCTGGTGGAGGAGACCGGCGCCGGCGCCGTGATCTTTGACGAAGAACTCGGTCCCGCGCAGCAGCGCAACCTCGAGAAGGCCCTTGGCATCATGGTGGCGGACCGGCCCCGCCTGATAATAGATATTTTCGCCATGCGCGCCCGCACGCGCGAAGGCAAGCTGCAGGCCATGCTGGCCCGCTTCAACTATTCCCTGTCCAGGCTGGCCGGCAAGGGCGGCGGCATGGACCAGCAGCGCGGCGTGATAGGCGGCAAGGGCTCGGGAGAAAAGAAAATAGATTATGACCGCCGCACCCTGCGCGTCAAGATCACGGAACTGGAGCGCGAGATAGAAGGGATTAAGCGCGAGCGCCACACGCAGCGCGGCAAGCGCGACTCCGTGCCCATGCCCCAGGTTTCCATAGTAGGCTACACCAACGCTGGCAAATCCACGCTGCTTAATTATCTTACCGGCAACCGCCACGGCATCTACGCCGACGACAAGCTGTTCGCCACGCTGGACCCCACCACCAAGCGGGTGCGCCTGCCCGCCGGCGGCTGGGCGCTTTTCACGGATACGGTGGGCTTCATCCAGAAGCTGCCGCACGACCTGATAGCGGCCTTCCGCGCCACGCTGGAAGAAATACTTTACAGCGACCTGATCCTGCACGTGCATGACCTCTCTTCTCCGGAAGCGAAGCGGCAGCACGAGGCCGTCAATGCCACGCTCGTGGAACTGGGGGTAAAGGACATCCCCGTCATAAACGTCTTCAACAAGTCGGACGCGGTGAAGGACCCTTCCGCCTCGGCCTGGGCCCCGGAGCGCCTGCGCCCCGTGCTGGTCTCGGCGCTTACCGGGGCCGGCATGGAGGGCCTGCTGGCCGCCAGCGAGCGCGCCCTGACCCGGCGCTGGGGAGAATACGAACTCACCATCCCGCCCGGCGCTAAAGGGCTGATAAAAGAGATCTACGCGGCCTGCCTGGTCACGGAAGCCGCCTACGGCGCCAGAGGGGTGAAGCTTAAATTCAAAGCGACCCCTGAGAACTACGCCAGGATGAAGAAGAAAGTCACAAGCGGAAAGTGAAACAGCCGGCCGGCCTTCCCGCCGCCTTGCTTCCTTTCTTTTTTATATAATCTAAATAATGACCAACACCTATCTCGGCCTACTTTTTTTGGCAAGCTACCTGCTGGGCGGTATTCCCACCGGGTACATAGTAGGCCGTATAAAGGGCATAGACATTCGCCAGCACGGCTCCGGGAACCCGGGCACCGCCAACGTCTACCGTACGCTGGGGAAATGGCCCGGCATCCTGACCTTCACGGTGGACTTCCTTAAGGGCTTCGCCCCGGCGATGATAGCCATGCGCTTTTTCTACGCGGAAGGCGCCGCGGATTTCAGCAGGGGGCACTGGTGGATACCGGTAACGGCCGGCGCCCTGGCGATAGCCGGCCATATCTGGACCGTTTTCCTGGGCTTCCGCGGCGGCAAAGGCGTGGCCACCGCCGCCGGGGTTTTCATGGCCCTGCTGCCGGTCCCCACGGCGGGCGCCTTCGTGGTTTTCGGCATAGCCGTGGCGATAACGCACCATATTTCCGTCGGCTCCATGGCGGCCGCGGTCGCGCTGCCGGCGCTGTGCTACTTTCTCGCCAGCGGGCACCAGCGCCCGTTCGCGCTGCTGGCGCTGGCCGTCTGCCTCCTGCTTATTTATACCCATATAGCGAACATACGCCGCATCTTCAAGGGCGCCGAGCTTTCTTTCAAGCACCGCGGCGCGGGCGGCCCCGGGGAGAAGAACAAATGACGGATAAAAAGATCCCGGGCAAGGAAGTCGAAGTCCGCATTTACTCCATAGCCACCAGCCTCACAGAATCCATCATCTTCCTGGACGAGACCGAAGGCACCCGCATCCTGCCCATCTGGATCGGCCCCATGGAAGCGCAGGCCATCGCCATCAGGCTTTCCGGCTACCCCTCGCCGCGCCCCATGACCCACGACCTGCTCTTCTCGGTCATCAAGACCCTGGGCCTGACCGTGAAGCGCGTGACCATCACCGATATCGTGGAGAACACCTATTATTCCCAGCTGCACCTGGCGGAACCGGACGGCTCCAATCTGCGCCTGGTTGATTCCCGCCCGTCGGATTCGGTGGCGCTGGCGGTGCGCTTCGGCTGCCCCATCTTTATAAACGAGAATGTTTTCGAGAAGACCCAGGTGCTCAGCAAACCCATCACCGAGGACGAAGTGGTGAAATTCAAAGCTGACCTGAAAAACCTGAAACCTAACGACATCATCGGCCAGCTTCGCAGCCGCGGCCAGGACGAGCGGGGGGGTAACAGCGAGAGAGAAGAGAAGCAGAAGGGGGAGGAAGACGATGAACAAACTTGACCTGATAAGGGAACTCACCAAGCACCTCACCACGGAAAAAGACGCCAGGACGGCCGTCTACAAGACCTTCGAGATCATGGGCGAAGCTCTGCGCGGGAACCGGAAGGTGGTGATCTCCAACTTCGGGACCTTCAAGGTTAAAGAGCGCATGCCGCGCCAGATGCGCAATCCCAAGACCAACCAGCGCGTGATGGTAGGCCCGCGCAAGAGCATCCGCTTCAAGCCGTCGAAGAAGCTTACTATAGGGATGTAGGAAGAATCGGGAATCGGGAGTCGGGAATCGGGAGTAGGGAGTTGGGGGTCAACGGCCGGAAAAGACTGAATGACGGAAAAAACTTATTTTACGATGGCGGAAGTTTCGCGGAAGGCGCAGGTACCGGAATACACCATACGCTACTGGGAGCAGAAATTCAGGCTGCTGCGCCCGCTGCGGCTGGCCGGCGGGCACCGCCGCTACACCCGCGCGGACATAGACACCCTGCTGCAGATAAAAGACCTGGTTTTCATAAATGGATATTCCCTCGAGGGTGCCCGCAAGGCGCTGGCCGCGATGAAACGCCGGAAGAAGGCCGTCAAAGCCGGCGCGGCTACCGCCACCGCCAAACACGACCTGCTCGAAGACGTCCGGAAGGAGCTCCGCGAGGTCATAAAAGAACTATACTAGCGCCTTCCCCCGCTTCCCTGTTTTGCTATAATAAGTATTCAGTTTTGACTCGCCCCACCGGGGCGTGGCTCAATGGTAGAGCGCTCGCTTGGGGTGCGAGAGACTGCGGGTCCGATTCCCGCCGCCCCGATGAGGCGAGTTAAAACTGTGGAGATTATAATATGAGCCGTATAACCATATTCGCGGGAATCCTGATATCGGCGCTGGTACCGAACCTCATGGCTGAAGAAGCAAAAAGCCAGGCCCCGACGCCCGCCGCCGGCGCCAATGCTATCGCCTTCAAATTCTATTCCAAGGAAGCCGCCAGGCCCGGTAATATTTTTTTCTCGCCGTACAGCATACGCACGGCCTTCGCCATGGCTTATGCCGGGGCCCGCGGCAAAACCAAGGAAGAGATAGCGTCGGTCTTCTCCTTCCCGGCCCTGCCTGGGGACCTGCGCGACTCCCTGGACACTCTGAAGAAAGACTTGGCCGAGGCTTCGAAAGGCGCCGAATTCAAACAGGCGAATTCCTTCTGGGCACAGGAAGGCTACCCGTTCCTCGGCGCCTATATAAAATCCCTGCGCGCCAATTACGGCGCCGAGGCCAACCAGGTAGACTTCAAGACGAAGACCGAGGAAGCCAGGGAAAAGATAAACTCCTGGACCGAAAAAGAGACGAAGGGGAAAATCAAGGACCTGTTCCCGAAAGGGGCGCTTAACCCGCTCAGCCGCCTGGTGCTGGTGAACGCGGTTTACTTCAAAGGGACCTGGCTCGAGTCTTTCAGCAGGGACATGACCGCGGACGCCGACTTCACAAAGACCGGCGGGGAAAAAGTAAAAGTGAAGATGATGGCCTCGCCCGGCGCCCGGAACGCCGAGTATACCGAGAACGAGGAGTTGCAGGCCCTGCGGCTGCCCTACAAAGGAGGGAGCCTCTCCCTGCTGGCGCTGCTGCCGCGCGAGGGGAAGACGCTGGCCGGTATTGAGAAGGACTTGAGTGCGGAAAAGCTGGAAGCCCTGCGCAAGGGCCTGGAGAAACAAAAGGTGAAGGTTTTCCTGCCCAGGTTCACCTTCAACACGGGCTACAGGCTGAACGATGCGCTGGCCGGCCTGGGGATGCCAGCGGCCTTCACGGAGGGAACGGCGGACTTCTCGGCCATGGACGGGACTAATAAGCTTTATATCCAGACCGCTTTCCACAAGGCTTTCGTGGAAGTCAACGAAGAGGGCACCGAGGCCGCGGCCGCCACCGGGATCGCTATGGGCATAAAAAGTATGCCCATGGCCATGCCGCGGTTCCGCGCCGACAGGCCTTTCCTGTTCTTTATCGAGGACGCTAAAAGCGGCCTGATACTGTTCATGGGCAGGCTGGAAGAGCCGAAATAATAATTAGGATACTGCGCTGTAAAAAGGAGAAAATATCATGTCTGAAGAAAAAACAGAAGTAACTACGACCGGGAACAAGGCGCCGGCTTTCGAGCTGGAGACTTTCGATCCGGTTTCCTGCAAATTCGGCAGGTTCCACCTCCAGGACGCCCTAAAGACCGGCAAATGGACCGTCCTGGTGTTCTACCCGGCGGACTTCACCTTTGTCTGCCCCACGGAACTGGCGGACCTGGCCGACAAGCATGCCGAGCTGGAGAAGCTGGGGGCCGAGGTGCTTTCCGTAAGCACGGACACCAAGTTCACCCATATGGGCTGGCTGGCGCAGGAGCGGCTGCTCAAGGACGTGAAATACCGCATGGCTTCCGACTCCCGCGGCCGCCTGGCGCAGGCGCTCGGCGCCTATGACTACAAGAGCGGCCTGGCCTACCGCGGCACCTTCATAATCAACCCGGACGGCATACTGGCCGGGGCTGAAGTGAACCTGAACAATGTCGGGCGCAATATGGAGGAACTGACGCGCAAGCTGAAGGCCTTCGTGCACACCTACAAGAACCCGGCCGAGGTCTGCCCGGCCAAATGGAAGCCCGGCGAGAAAACGCTGAAACCCTCCGAGAAGCTGGTGGGCAAGGTCGCGGAAGCGCTTAAATGATTTTCGCCCTTCGGGGCAAAAAACGGCAATAATAGAGAGACAAAGGGCCCGGCATCTTCGGACACCGGGCCCTTCCGTGTTTGCCGGGCCTCCCGCGGCCTGTGACAGTGCCCCGCTACCTGCTATAATTTATTCATGGAAACAGTCAGGACTGGCTATCCTTTAAAGGTCGCGCTTATCTACGGGGCAAAACCTTCGGGGCACTACGCGGCCGCCAGGGCCGTGGCAGAATTCCTGCCGCCCAGCATTATCGAACCCGTCTTCGTGGACCTCTCGGAAGTGTACCCCGGCTTCGGACCCTTCGTCGCGAGGACCTACCTGCAACTGCTCAGCAAAACGCCGGCCGTCTGGGACTATGTCTACGATAACGACTTCGTGGCCTTCGCCGCCAGCGCCCTGAGGGAATCCATACTGCCGTTCTCCGCGCAGAAGCTGGACGACCTCCTGAGCAAAAAGAACATAAGCGCGGCGATCTCCACCCAGGCTTTCTCCTCGGTGCTGATAACAAAGAGCAAGACCCTGGCGCGCCTGCCGCTTTTCTCCGTGCTTACGGATTTCTGCGCCCACGGCTACTGGCCGCCGAAGGGCGTCACGGCGTACTTTGCGCCGGAAAAGAACGCGGCCGCGGCCCTGAGAGCAAAAGGTGCCCCGCCTGAAAAGATCTTCCTGACCGGCATACCGGTGCGCAAGGAGTTCACCGGCCCGCAGCCCGCCAAAGCCGCCGCCAGGAAACAGCTGGGCCTCGCCCCGAACCTCTTTACCGTGCTGATAACCGGCGGCAGCCGCGGCCTCGGGGACCTTTTTTCCGCGGCGCAGGCCATAAAGCCGCTCCTGGGCAGGATCCAGGCGGTGGTGCTTTGCGGCAGCAACCGCAGGCTAGGCCGCCAGGCCGAAAAAGAGCCGGACTCCAGAAAGTTCCTGCGCTTCGTCGACTTCACCGATTCCCCGGCGCTCTACTACGCCGCGGCGGACCTGGTGGTCGGCAAGCCGGGCGGCGTCACACTGGCGGAAACGATGGCCCTGGCAAAGCCGTTCGTGATCTATTCGCCCCTTCCCGGGCAGGAGGAGCGGAACACAAGTTTCCTGCGCCGGCACAGGCTGGCCGAGACGGCCGCCTCCCCGGAACGGCTGCTCCCGCTTATAAAGAAATACCTGGCGGCCCCGCAGGCCCTGGCGCTGGCCTCGCGCGCCCTCGCCGGACACGCCCGGCCGCACGCGGCGCGCGACATAGCCGCGAAGATAATACAGCTTCTGACCGGAAACGGGGGGTAAGAGTCGGGAATCGGGAATCGGGAATCGGGAATCGGGAATCGGGAATCGGGGCGAAGATTTTTTAGCGGGGGTTTTGGTATAATATACAGGTGGCGGAAGTTTCTGCGGCATTCTTCTTAATTTTAAATCGGGGCGTGGCTCAGCTGGTAGAGCGCTCGCTTCGGGTGCGAGAGATCGTGAGTTCAAATCTCACCGCCCCGATTTTAAATTTCCAAATCGACCTCCGTATTTCCTTAAAACCCTCATCCTTCAGCCTTTAGCCTTCAGCCTTTCCCCATATTGCCTTGTCAATACCTCCTTGCCACCCTATATGCTATTTAGTATTATCTAAATGTCGCGGAACATAAATTTATGCGTTTAGGTTTCAGGATCTACGGGAAAGTGCAGGGCGTGGGCTACCGCTGGTTCGTAAAGGAAGCGGCGGAAAAACACGCCGTGGCCGGCTGGGTGCGCAATACGCTGGACGGCTCGGTGGAGGGGGAGGCGCAGGGCGGCGTACCGGCGCTGGACGGTTTCCTTAAGGAAATCAAGACCGGCCACCCCTGGGCCAGGGTGGAGAAGGCCGAAACCCAGGAAATGCTGGACCAGGAAAGCTCCAAAAAGGATTTTCACATCAAACCGACGGTTTAAAGAGGGCAAAATGGCTGAAGAAAAAGAGAACGAAGAGCAGGAAGCTGAACCCCGTGAAAAGGAGGAAAAAACCAAGGGCGCGGAAAAGGAAAAACTGGGCGCGATAAATATAGACTCTACCAACCAGTACATCCGCAAGATCAGCCAGATCGACCATAAGATCTCCCGCGAGGAATCGCATGAGCTCTGGAAGCGCGTGAAGCGGGGCGACCGCCGCGCCAAAGAGCGCATCATGGAGTTGAACCTGAAGCTGGTTATCCCCATCGCCAAGCGCTTCCTCTACCAGGGCGCCGATCTGATGGATCTGGTGGAAGAGGGCAACCTGGGCCTGCTCCACGCCATCGATAAATTCGAGCCCAGCAAGGGCTACCGCTTCTCCACCTACGCCTCCTACTGGGTGGAGCAGTACGTGCGCCGCTCCGTGGAAGAGAATTCCAAGACCATCCGCATCCCGCCGCACGCCTGGACGGCGCTGCGCAAGTGGCTCAAGCAGTGGGACAATATGCACGGCAAGCTGGGCCGCGACCCGACGATGGCCGAGATGGCCAAGCACATGCACTGGAACGCCAACCAGGTCCGCACCGCCCTCAACGCCTCCGAGATCGTCACCGGACTGTCCTCCATGGAAACGCCGCTCTCCAGCGGCGACGGCATGGACGACACGGTCGGCGACACGCTGAAGGACACGGACTCCGCCTCGCCCGACAACCTGATCTCCATCCTGCGCCTGCACGACGACCTCAAGGACGCGCTGGTGGAAATAGGCGAGCGGGAGCGCATGATAGTGGAGTTCCGTTACGGCCTCACCGGGCAGACCCCGATGACGCTCAACGATATCGGCAGGAAGCTGAGCCTCTCGCGCGAGCGCGTGCGCCAGATAGAAGAAAGGGCCCTGCTGCGCCTGCGCCGCGTGGCCGCCAAGATGGGCCTGATAGAACTGGGCCGCAGGCCGGACCACACCAACCTGCAGCCCGGCTGGCAGCAGCCCAAGACGAAGACGGACATCCTGGGCGACGCCATCCCCACGAAGCCCTACGCGCCGCGCGTGCAGGCTAAAGCAAAAAAGAAATAGAGGCATTATGAACCAAGCTGCGACCGACGGGGATTTAGAAGCCAGGCTGAAGGCCGTCATAAGGGACGTGCCTGATTTTCCCAGGAAAGGAATAATCTTCAAGGATATCACTCCGCTCCTGGCCGACCACGCGGCCTTCAGCGAGCTGATAAAGCACTTCGCCGACCGGTTCAGGAACGCCGGGATCACCAAGGTGCTCGGCATAGAAGCCCGCGGCTTCCTCCTGGCCGCCCCCATCGCCCTCGAGCTCGGCGCCGGGCTGGTGCCCGTCCGCAAGAAAGGCAAACTGCCGTATAAAACCGTAGGCGCCGCTTACGCTCTGGAATACGGCGCCGACACGCTTGAAATGCACGAGGACGCGATGAAGGCCGGAGAGAGCGTTCTTATAGTAGACGACGTGCTGGCCACCGGCGGCACCGCCGCAGCGGTCTGCGCCCTGGTGGAGAAGCTGGGCGGGAATGTCGCCGGCGTAGCCATGATGATAGAGCTGGAATTCCTCAAAGGCCGCGCCAGGATGGGTGACCGCCCCGTCTATTCTTTGATAAAATATTAGTCGTTCCCGCCCTCTTAGTTCAACGGATAGAACGGGAGTTTCCTAAACTCTAAATAGAGGTTCGATTCCTCTAGAGGGCACCAGCTTTACAACAAGGATTAAGCCGGAAGAAAGCACAGAATTAAACTTAATCCTTAATCCTTAATCCTTCAGCCTTAGGAGTTACATTATGCCTTCAGACACATGGATAGCCAGCGGTAGACCGGAGGCGGCGCCCGATAGAATAGAGACGGCCCTTGGCTGGATAAAGAAGAACCGCGAGACCTTCATAGGCTCGCTGGTTATCCTGCTGGCCATAATAGTCTTCTCCGTCTACTTCCTGTTCCACTACCGCGGCCTGCGCGAGACCGCGTGGAAAAGCCTTTTCATAGCCCAGCAGCAGGCTGGCGGCGGCAACTTCGCCCAGGCCCAGCAGCAGCTGGCTGCCATAGAGGCCTCCTACGGCAGCACCAGCGCCGCTCCCTACGCCACCCTTTTAAAGGGCGATATGCTCTTCGCGCATGGCAAGTTCAAGGAAGCCGCCGCTGAATATTCCAAGCTTGTAAATTCAAAGGAAATCGCCCCCTTCGCCGTCTACAGCGCGGGCAAATGCAAAGAGGCGGAAGGAGACCTGGCCGGCGCGCAGGTCCATTATTCCGATTTCCTTTTAAAGACCCCGGAGCACTTCATCGCCCCCGAGGTTCATTCCTCCCTGGCGCGCTCGCAGGAACTTTCCGGCAACGCTGCCCTGGCCAGGACGACCTACGAGAAAATAGCCCTGCTCTACCCGGACACTTCCTCGGCCATGCAGGCCAAGGCAAAACTGACGCCGCAGGCTCCCGCCCCGGCTAAAAAATAAACCCGGCGTCCCGTGCGAGTGGAAACCGGCCCATGATATATGGGCCGGTTTTTTTGCATGTATTAAGATATACATAATATAGTTATCTGGTTGACACCCCCAAACGTTTTTGCGATAATAATCCTGCTCTGTAAGGAGGCATCCCATGCGGATAAAGGGATGTCGTCAACCCCGGGATAATACGGGGGCAGCGGAGCGCCAATTTAAGGCGCTTCTCCCAAGGGGATCCGCAAGGGTTCCAGCAAGGCCGTAGGCCCGAGAGGGCTGGCCCTAACTGCAAGGCCTGAAGCCTCAGCAGGAAGAGCGTGGTAACGCGGCAGCGATGACGCGTGACTAAGCCCCGGAAACGGGCTTACGACAAAACTAAGGAGAAACATAAATGAAAAAAGTAATAATAGCGCTTCTGGTCCTCGGCGTTTGCGGAACAGCCGCATTCGCGGGAGAGTGGAAGAAAGATGCCGGCGTGGGATTAGGAATAGCAATGCCGATGGGCGACACCGCAGATGTTCTGAAGAGCGGCATAGGCTTCGGTCTTGACTATGACGGCTGGAAGATCAACGACATGTTCTCGATCGGCGGTGGTTTTTTCTACACCAGCGGCGACATTAAAATCGCCACCGCATACAGCGTGAAGACCTGGGGCCTGACCCCGTTCGCGCGGTACTCAAAAGAAGTGGACCTCGGCGGAAAGAAAGCCACCGCGTACGGCCTGTTCGGCATGGGCTTTTATAATTCCAGCACCGATGTCCCGGGCGTCACAAACGAGACCGACATGGGCTTCAACCTTGGCGGCGGGATTATGTACCCGCTCGCGGACAAGATGAACCTCGGCTTCGACCTGAAGTATCATAACATCATGACCGAAGGCGACTCCACAACCTACCTGGTTCCCTCGGTAAAGTTCACCTATAGCTTCTAATCGAAGCTGCCGGAAGAAACAAAAAAAAGAGCCCGTCCGCCGCAAGGCGGCGGGTTTTTTTTGTTATAATTAGTCTACTAATGGCCCGGCTTCAGAAACCCTTCGCTCTTTATCCTTCGCGCTTCGCGGTATTTGCGCTGCTTCTTTCTTTTACCTCCGGCGCCTACGCCACCAAACTGGACCTCTCCTCCAACATCGAGATACGGGCCGGCAATTACCAGCACCTTATCTACGGCGGTGCCCGGAACTCGCAGCCTATCTTATCCGAGAACGCGACCCTTGGTTTTGTGATAAAAGGCATTCAGCTGG
The DNA here is from genome assembly GCA_947085555.1 of uncultured Elusimicrobia bacterium. Classification (GTDB taxonomy): domain Bacteria; phylum Elusimicrobiota; class Elusimicrobia; order Elusimicrobiales; family UBA9959; genus UBA9959. Next base: position 11,136 of record CAMTWW010000019.1, read on the forward strand.
AAAAGACCCGGGAATCCATGATGGACGTGGGGATAGTCTTCCAGAGCATAGGCCACGGGGGCTCCACCAACACCATACTTTCCCCGCAGTTCGCCGACGCCGCCGCCCGGCTGCCCAACGCCAATGGCACGCCGTTCATCCGCTCCGCCTACGTCAAGATCTACAAGTTCATGCGGCCCAACGTGACCGCCACCCTCGGCCGGCAGGACTTCCAGCTAGGCCAGGGCATAACGCTTGCCGGCAATGACCTGGGGCTGACCGGCGGCCGCCTTGAAGCGGATAATCTCCTCGGCAGGCTGAAAGCCGACCTTTTCGCTTTCAGGCCTTTCCTGGCCGGCCGCTTCTTCAAGCTCTACGGCGGAACCCTCTACTATCCGTCCACCGAAGGACTCTGGCAGGTCTACCATTTCTGGGAGAAGGGCGACGGCGCCTCGCAGGACATAATGTTCGACGCCCTCTCCAAGACCAAGAAGTTCACCGGCTTGCGCTATTTCCTCAGCCAGAAACAGCTGACCTTCGACGGCGAGGCGGTGGTGCAGCGCGGCTCCGCCAAAAAGAACGGCGGCGGCATAGGCAAATACGAAGCCCACGCCTTCATGATGAAAGGCTCCTGGGCACAGAACATCTCTTTCTTCGGCCAGTCCAAGGTCCGCCTCGGCTACGGCAGGTCCAGCGGCAACCCCGGCACGGACTCGACCACCGACAAAGCTTTTTTTCCGTCTTTCGGCGGCAAGTTCAGCGGCCTGGAGCGCAAGGGCTACGGCGCCATAGCTGGAGCCAGCCTTTACGATCTCATTAGGACCTCCTCTACGGCCAATGGCCTGCCTTACGGCGTTTCCGGGCTGAATATCATAAATTTCGGAGCCGACCTGCCGTACAAAAAGCTGCTGGTTTCAGCCGACATCTACAAGTTCCGCGCCTCCAAGAACGCGAACAACGGCTCGCTGCAG
>CAMTWW010000020.1:0-4976 GCA_947085555.1 uncultured Elusimicrobia bacterium
ATATCCATCAAGTATATTGTACAAAAAAGTTTCGGGGAACTTAGCGGGGGTTACCAGATGAATTGTACGCCGAAGCGGTTGGTGGCGCCGAGAGAACCGTAGTCAATATAGGAATAGTCCACGCGCGCGCCGCGAAGAAAGCTGTTCTTGTCGGCCAGGCGGTCGAAATTCAGGCCGAAGCCGCCTGAGACGCGGGAGCCGGAATCTTTCTGTGTTTTATAGCCCAGGCGCAGCTGGAACATCTTCATCACGTCCACCTCCAGGCCGGTGGCGGACAGATACCCACGGTCCGGATACTTCACCATATCGGAAGCCACGGTAAACACCATGATGTCGTTGACGGTATGGAAGTCCTTGGCCAGGCCGAAGCGCAGCGAGGACGGGAGGCCGTAGGCTTCCTGCGCGAACTTCACCTTCCCGCCGAAATTCAGAGCGGAAACGCCGAGGTGGAAGTGGTGCGGCAGGACGAGGGTGAGCCCGGCGTCGAAAGCGTAGGCGGAGGCGGATTCCCCGGCCAGTTCCTCGCTTACTTTTTTCACGCTGCCGCCGGCGGAAAAACGGTAGGTTTTAGGACGATAGTCGCGCACCGGCTCGATGCGGGTCCAGTTGGGCGTGATCAGCATGGGATCCAGCTTCCCGGCGTCCTTCCTGAAATGGGGCCAGCTCTGCGCGTAGGAGAAAACTGTCATCGTATGACCGGTGGAGGTTTTCCCGATGGGCATATCGTTCTCATCGTAGGCGTCGATATCGCCGCTGGAAAGCGTGGTGTAGGCCGCCCCGACAGTCCCGAAGGGAAAGCGCCAGGCCAGCGCCAGGTATTCCTGTTTTATCCCGTCCAGGTACTGGTTATGGGCGCCGGAAAAAGCGGAGTAGCTGAGCAGGCCGAGGCCGGCGGGGTTATACAGGATAGAATCAGGGCCCACCATGGCCGTATAGGCTTCGCTCAGCCCCGAGGGGATGGCGGCAACTGGAATTTTCAGGAAATTAGCCGAGGTAGTGCCGATGCCGCCGGCGCGTGCGGGCGGGCAGGGCCAGGCGGCGAGCAGAGCCGCCGCGGCTAGAAGACTGTATATATGGCCGCGCTTTCTCATATGTAAACAGCCGGACCTGGCCCCGGGAAGCCGGTTCCGAAGCTATGCTCGTGGCGCCCCGCCACTATCTTGTGCCGTATCAAAGGGCTATGCCCCTCAAACGGCCGCCGATATTATAGTATACATTACCCGGGGTTAATTTCAATGTCTGAATTGTTACAGCCCCCTTGCCTTTATAATATAATATACTTGGTCGCGCCTACTCTGAAATACGGGGGAACTTAAAGAAAATGATCAGATATATATTGGTACTTTCCATCCTGGCCTTACAGGCAGCAGCGGGCCCGCTGCTGCAAGCGCAGACGGCCAGCAAATCCTCGCTGGAAGCGAAGCTGGCACTGGAGAGCTCCCTTGAGAAAAGAGTGCAGCTGGTCCTTTCCGAAGCCCTCGGCACGGAGGACGTGATAGTAATAATTTCCGCCGAGCTCCAGGAGCAGGATAAAAAATCAGCCGAAATAATGCCGGGCATACCCCAGAAGGAAAAGATCGGCGAAGCCTCCCTTTCCACCAGCCTCACGATGGTAAAGAAGATCTCGGCCAGCCTGATCCTGGACCGGTCGGTATCGGAGCCGGACACGGAACTGGCGAAGAAGCTCGCCTCCGGCCTGCTCGGCCTCCCCGCAGACAGGCAGGACCTGATCAGCGTGGAAAAGATGGATTTCAGGAAAGCCAGGCCGCTCACCGCGGCGGCCCTCTTAGCCCCTCCCAACCTCTGGAGCCTCCTCTGGATCCTGGTAGTCGGGATCCTGGCGCTCTTAACGTTCACCGTTTTCCTGTCCCCTCTTTCTAAAAGCGCCCGCGCCTTCGTGGAGGCTTTCAGCGCCGGCAAGGCGGCCGCCGCGGCCGGCGGGGAGCGCTCCGAGAGGTCCGAGGCCGACAAACCGGCCGCGCAGGCGGCGGCCGGAACTCCCGCCGCGCAGGAGACAGGGGGCAGGAAGCCGCCGTTCTGGTTCCTTAACTCCGGGCACCTGGGCAGCCTCGCTTTCATCATGAAGACGCGCCCGGACGAAGACCTTACGATAGTGCTGAGCTACGCCCCCGGAGACTTCGCGGCCAAACTAGCCGAAGCGCTCTATCCCAAAAGCGCGGAAGCCATGGCCGCGCTCCCCAGGATCACCCTTATGCCTGAGGCCCGCATACGCGCCCTGGAGGCCGAGATCCTCGCCTCCCTGGATTACGTCGTAGGCGGCGAGGAAAAAGCGGTAAACCTGATCAGCGGCCTAGACGAGGCGGTGCAGGAAAAAGCCCTGGCCGCTTTCACAAAGCTCAACCCCGCCATGGCGAGGAAACTTAGTTCCTCGATAGTAAGGCTGGCGAATATACAGAGCCTCGAGCCCGCCCATGCCCAGGCTCTTGCCCGCAGGCTGCCTATGCGGGCGCTGGCGGCCGCCCTCAAGGGCTCCGCCCACGCCGCCGCTTTCCTCTCCAAGCTGACGGGCGGAATGAAGGAGCGGTTCCAGCAGGAGCTGGAGCTGACCCGGGACCTGCCCGCCGAAGCCTACAAAGCCGAGCGGGCCAAAGTAGTGGAGGCGATGCGGCAAATGGTCAAAGAGGGCTTTATCACGCTTAAACCGCACGGCGTCCCTTCCGCCGCCCCGGCGGTGGCCAGGCCCGGGCCGGCCCCGGCCGGCGGGAAGCCCGCCCCCGGAGCGCAGCCCCATGCAGCCCCCGCCTTTACACCCGCGGCGGCGGCTCCCGGCGCGAAGCCGCCCGCAGCGGCGCCGCTCCAGGCGCCCAAACCCTGAAGCTATCTGAAGAGGTAAATAAAAATGGATTTAATGACATTGTTTGGCGGCTTGATCGGAGCGGGGGTCATAATCTTCGTGCTGTCCGCCGGCGGCATGCTGAGATTCCTGCTTAACTGGGAAGCTATTATTCTTATCTTCGGCGGCACACTGGGCTCCGTGATGATAGCCTATCCCTGGGCCTCGCTCCAGTGGACGAAGTCCTCCTTCATGCTGGTCCTTTTCCCCCCCAAGCGCCCCCCCATCTCCGAACTTATCAGGTCTCTTGTCAGCCTTGCCGAGATCGGAAAAAAGAACGGCATAGAGTCCCTTTCCGCTGAACTGCGCAAACTTCCCCACCCCTTCATGACCGACGCCTGCCAGATGATGATAGACGGCGTGGACATCCACATCCTGCGCGAGCGGATGGAGAACGACATCAATACCACCCGCCTGCGCCACATGCAGCAGACCAATATCTTCAACTCGGCCGGAACCTTCGCCCCGATCTTCGGGCTGCTGGGCACGCTGATAGGCGTCGTGCAGGTGCTCAGGAACATTTCAAGCCCCGAGATGATGGGCTCCTCCATGGCCATAGCCATGACGGCGTCCTTCTACGGCATCTTTTCGGCGAACTTCCTCTTCCTGCCTATCGCCAGCAAGCTCGGCTATCATTCCGACGAAGACATCCTGAGCCGGGAGATAATTGCCAAAGGCGTGCTCTCCATCTACGAGGGCGATGTGCCGTGGCTGGTCTCAAAGAAACTTGAAGGCTACCTTTCGCTCGCCTTGAGGCGCAAGGCTAAAACGGCGGTAAAATGAAGTTTTTCATAGACCGCTACTCAAAACCCGCCGCGGAGAATCCCCTCTGGCTGGTCGTGCTGTCCGATATCATGACCAACCTCATGCTTTTCTTCCTGATACTTTATGTCTTCAGCATACAGCCGGAAAGCGGGGCCGCGTCCAGTTTCGTAGACGGCTTCGATAAGGAAGCCGCGCAGAAACAGAAAGAGAAAAAAGCGGAGGAGGTCATAAAGAAATTTACCGAGGAAGACATAGCGAGGAAACTGGCGGAGGAGCTTTACAAGGCCGGGCTGAAGGACATGGCCGAAGTGCAGATAACGGCTAAACAGATAAAGATAAATATAGCCGCCCCTGTCCTCTTCTCCTCAGGCAGGGCGAAGCTGGGCGCCGGCGCTTCCGAAGTGCTCGGCCCGGTGGCCCAGGTCCTTAATAAGCTCCCCAACGACATTATTATCGAGGGGCACACCGACAGCGTCCCGGTCAGATCCGGCGACTATCCCACCAACTGGGAACTTTCGGCCGCCCGCGCCGACGCGGTGGTGACCCTGCTGGCGGCAAAATACTCGGTACCGCAGGAGCGGATGATAGCCGCCGCCTACGGCGAACACCGCCCGGCGGCTTCCAACGACACCGCCGGGGGGCGGGCGCGCAACCGCAGGATAGAGATCATAGTCTCGAGAAAATGAGCAGCAAAGATAATTCCCAGCTCTGGATGGTTCCCTTCGCGGACCTCATGACCTGCCTGGTCATCCTTTTTCTCGCGCTCTACGGTGTTTCCTTTAATCAGAAGAAGCCGGAATACGAAGCGGCCATAGCCGGACTGCAGAAGGATTTGGGAGTTAAAGGGGCCGCAAAAAAGATCAAGGAGATCGAGGCCGCCAGGAAAGTGCAGGAGGAACTGAAGAAGGAAATAGAGGAAGGCAGCCTCGGCCTGGAAGTGACCACCTCGAAGATCAAGCTGACCTTTTCCTCCCCGATACTTTTCGACTCCGGCTCCTCCGACCTGAAGGACTCGGCCAGGAAAGTGCTGGATCCGGTGGCGGCCAGCCTGCTGAAAATGGAGAATACGGTCATAGTGGAGGGCCATACCGACTCAGCCAGGATGCTGGGCCGCAAATTCGCCTCCAACCGGGAGCTCTCCATCATGCGGGCCTTCTCCGTTATTAACTACCTGGTAAAAAAGGGCGTGCAGCCGGCGCGGATAACGGCGCACGGCTACGGGGAGTTCCGCCCGGTCGCCCTTAACGACAGCGACGACAACAGGCTTAAAAACCGCAGGATAGAGATGATAATAATGCGGCAGGCGGAGAGCGGCGGACAGGAAGGGAAAATATGAAAATATATGCCTTGCTCACAG
>CAMTWW010000021.1:0-1763 GCA_947085555.1 uncultured Elusimicrobia bacterium
AATGGCAATAGTTCTTCTACCGTCATTCCATCCGCGCCATGGCTGCCGTCGTTGGTTTTTACACGTTTGTAGGCAAGGTTCAGATTCTCCCGGCTTACAATCACTTCAAGCAATCGCTCCGCTTTCCTTTCGCTATCGTCCTGTCCGCTTTCGGACGTCGAAGGGTCGCTAAGCGCTCCCGCAGTATCCCGGGGTTCCGCCCCTTTGTCCTGCGGGCAGCCTTCATTATTCGTGAAGTTATCTGCTTTCATCGCTCCCCTTACGAGTCTTTCAAGTTTTCAGAACCTCTGATGTTCGGCCCTTCTCCCGTCGAAAGGGATACTATGGCCTCTGCTGACTTCTGACAGTTCAGCCGCACGTTGCCGCACGGGTTGCCGCTTTGAAGTTCATCTCCGCGACATATCTATCAGACCTCCGCGGGTAAGCTCGCACGCCTTCATCCCATATACCCGCCGCATTTACCTGAACAGCCTCGGATAGATTCGGACTTCGTTTTGTTAGGAAAACTCGTCCGACTGCTCAGGCCTCACTTGCGGTTCGTGTTCCTCGGGCCGGGACTTTGCCTCCGGCTTCCTTCAGATTCCGCCTCGCGGCGGACACCCTTGCCTTTGGCTACCGGTAGGTTCTATCAACCCCCGTAGGGGACTTTCACCCCCAAGCGTGCGCGCATGCCGCGCGCACAACAAAACCGCCGGGCTTCCCCGGCGGTCTGAAATGACTTATCAGCTATTAGTCATTTAGTAATCAGCGTCCCTTATCCCCCTGTGCCGGGGGCTCCCAGCCACCGCGCTGTCCTGAAACGCCTGGAATGCGAGAAAGTTTCCCTGATATTGCCGGATTGCAGCCCGGCCGCCGCGATGAACAGCACCCCGACCACGAACATCCCCCTGGAATAGCCGAGCAGCCGCGGCATCTTGTAAGCGTCGGAAAGCATCCAGGTAACGTTCATGAGTATCCAGCAGTTGATGCCGACGTTTATCTTGAATAACACCGGGCGCTTCTCCAGCCAGAGCAGGCAGAGGCCCGTGAGGACTGTCGGGATAATGAAAAAAAGCCCGACTTTAGCCAGGCCCAGCATCCAGAAGGCGTCCATGAAGAACCATGCTACGGAGTTTATCGTGTCCAGCGAGTCTTTCGCTATCCAGGAGGCGCTTTCTTTGTCTTTGCTTGTCATCTTTTTTTCGTTTTCCATGAACCTCTCTTCCCAGGCTGCGCCGCTGCTTCCGGCGACGAATAGAGTATATTGCATCCGGTGCGCGCGCGCATACGCCATTGTGCTCATGCCGCGGCGGGAAATAGTCCTACCCGCGCCTGGGCCCAATAACTGCAAGTGCCTGGGCATAACGACTCTATTGCCGGACCTTCCTAATTTGTTATTTTTAAAAGGTGGCGGCAAGGGCCGCCCGCACAAGCCAGATAAGGAGATAAAAGATGAAAAGAACAGCAATAGCGGTGATGATGCTCGCAGGGTTCGCCCATGGCGTTTACGCCGGGACCGCCCTTGATTCCCTCTCGTCGGCCTCCCCCGCCTACGATTTCACGATCGCCATCCCGGCAGTTCCGGCCCTGGGGCCCCTGCAGGCCGACCCCGCCCGGTCCGCCCCGGTTAGCAAGGAAAATGTCCCGGGGCGCTATGTCGCGAAGCTCGCGATACAGGGGCCTTACATGGCCGTGGAAATGATAGTGAGCAAGGATTCCACGATCAAAGTCAAAGAAGGGAACATGGACCAGGTCTCGCCCTGGTTCACGGGTAAGTGGGAATT
>CAMTWW010000022.1:0-3848 GCA_947085555.1 uncultured Elusimicrobia bacterium
GGTCATGTCTATGTTCTGGTGGCCCTCCGTCTCTTCCTTCCCCTCGTCCCCGCCGCCGCCTCCGCCGCCCTCCTCCATCTTCTGCTCTATATTGACTTCGGCCCCGGGCTTGGCCAGCAGCGCCTTGATGTACTTGCGGAAAAAGCCCCAGAGCGGGCCGAACAGGAACAATAGAAGTATAAGGAAAAGCGCGGCATAAAGCAAAGGCAGGTAAACCCCGGGCTTCTTCAGGTCGTCCAGGGGATTGGCGGCCTTGAACTTCGTCGGCTTGAAAACCACGGTCGGCGCGTCCTTCTTGCGTATCTTATAAGGAAGCAGGTAATCTTCAACACGTTCGCGGGCCAGCTTCACGGCCTCTTTTGCCAGGGTTTCGTCGTGGATGACGGTGAGCTGGAAGCGGGTTATCTCGGTCTCAAGGCCGTAGCGGATCTCCTGCACGTTCCTGGCCTGCTGCGCCTGCTGGCCCGAGGCGGCCGCCGGGCGCTTGTTCTCCGCCCCCAGCACGGACTTGGGCTTGGGAATGCCGGGCAGGAGGAAATCGGTGTCGGGATTATTCGCGCCGCCGCCCTTCTCCTTGTATTTCTGTATTACGCCGAGGCCTTCCTTGCTCTGCTCGGCCTTTTTCGCGATCACCTCCAGCTCTACATCGGCGAAGACGAAGGACCTGTCCGCGCCGAGGATGGGGTCAAGGATCTCTTTTTTAACCTTGGTCTCGGTCTCGCGGCGCATGGAGTCCTGTTTCTCCATCAGGGAAGAATCCATGCCCGCCTGCGCGGCAAGGAGCACCGGCAAAGCGAGAATGACAGTGAAAAGCAGCTTCCTCATATAGTAATTATTTTATCTTTACCATATTGCATAAAAGTTTCAAAAACATAAGAAAAAAAAGTTGATAGAGTTGGCAAGTTGATAAGTTGATAAGTTGATAAAGTAACCGAACACCCCCTCTGTCAACTCTATCAACTTGTCAACCCTATCAACTTCCCCCTACCTCACCTGTTTCAGGAAGTTCTTCACCATGGTGTTGTTGGGGTTGATCTCCACAACCTTCTCCCAGATGACCCTGGCCTTCTCTTTCTGGTCCATCAGGTAGAAGGAGCTGCCCATGATCTCGAGGGCGGTCTCGTTATTGGGCTCCAGGTCCAGGATGTCCTGCGCGCGCCTCATGGCCAGATCGTACTTGCCGTCGTAAACGGCGGCGCGGGCGTCGTAGGTGCGCTGGTCTATGTAGGTGAAGATCTCGGGGCCCTCGGGCTTGCGGGAGAGCTCGCTCACGCCGGCCTCGCGCTCCACCATGTTCAGCAGCGAGAGCAGGCGGTCGTTCTTCGGGTCCTTGTTGAAAGCGTGGCGCAGCACGTTGACGGAGGCGCGCAGGTCCTTGCCGTCCACGTAGGAGATGATGCCGCGGCGGGTCAGGGTGGGCGCCTCGTCGCCGCCGGTGGCGTCGGGCACGTAGTCTATGGCGCCCTGCAGGCGGGCCACCATGCGGCGGATCTCGGCATTGCCGGGGTCGGCGTCCATGGCGGCGCGGAGCTTCTCCATGGCGCGGCTGAAGTAGCCGCTCTTGAAGTACTGCAGCGCCTGGCGGACCAGCTCGCGGACCTGGCGGTCGTGCTTGCCCTTGTTGGACTGGCCCATGCGCATGCTGACCGAGAAGCGGGTGGTGGTGCCCAGCGCGTGCACGCCCTGCGCCACGTCGAAGCCCAGGTTCTTGTACTTGATACCCAGGCCGAAATCGGCCTCCTGGATGCCGGGGGCGCCCATCACGCCGAAGCGGAGCGCGGCCCAGTACATCAGCCAGTACTCGCCGCCGAAGCGCCAGTTCATGTCGGCGGCCTGGGGCTTAAGGACGTCGAAGCCGAAAAGCAGATTGCCCTTGAAGAGGCTCAGGGCCTGGCCGAACTTGAGGGTCAGTGGCAGCTTGTCCTCGGTGTCGCCCGAGGCCATCGAGAAGACGTTCTGCACGCCGATGGCGGCGCGGTAGGTCTTGGAGAATTTCTGCAGCATGGCTATGTCTATGGCGTTGAAGGAGTCGGCCGAAGTATCCAGCATACGGCTGATGTTCTTGGCCATGATGCCGAAAGAGAGCTTGTCGGATACGTCGCGGCCCCAGGAGAAGGCCAGGGCGCGCTCCACGCTGTCGAAGGTACCGAGGGTTTTGAGGTTTATGATCTCGTCGGTGCCGGGATTGACGTCGATGGAGATCTTCTCGAAGCCCACCGATTTAAGCTGGGTCATGCTTATGGCCCAGGTGCCCTTGGTGGTGGTGGGATGCGCGTAGGTGAAGAAATTCAGAGTGGTGTCGGCGAACATCGTGGCCTGCATGGCGGAAAATTCCTTGCGCTCAAGCAGGGTAAGGGCGGCGGGATTCCAATAGGAGGCCGAAGAGTCGTCCGCCACCGCGAAAAAAGCGCCGCCCATGCCGAGGGCCCTGGCGCCGGCGCCGTAGGACATGAAAGCCCCGGGCTGGCCGCCGGACTGGGCGTAAAGAAAGGCTGAAGGCTGAAGGCTGAAGGCTGAAAACGCAATAAAAAACCCCGCGGCAACGCTGAAGCGCACTACGCGCTTCAGTGCTATAGCCAAGGGGGCAAAAGCAATACAATAATTGCGTTTCATCGTTTTCGGCAGCCTGACCCCCGCTCACTTAGCGGGTCTTAGCTTTGCGCCGCCGGCTTTCACCGGCTTTGCTATTATCGTAACAATACTGCATTACAAAACAGTTACAGATTTACTGCATTAATAGTATAGCAGATAATCCCCTTTTGTCAAGGCCCATTTACGGCAGGGTAGGTAGAGGGTAGAGGGTTTAGGGTAGAGGGTAGAGTTATAAGGAACTCCTTACCCTATACCCTCTACCCTCTACCCTCTACCCTAAACCCTCTACCCTAAACCCTATACCCTAAACCCTCTACCCTCTAACCTAATGTATCACCCCTATCTTCCTCAGTATGACCTTGCTGCCCTTGGGGCTGGAGGCCTTCACGCGGACTATATAGCCGCCCTTGGAGACTACACCGCCCAGGCCGTTCTGGCCGTTCCAGAGCACGTGGTTCGGGCCCAGCTTGCCGCCTTCCGAGCCGCTGGAGAACTTGAATTCGCGCACCACATAGCCCAGCAGGTCGTAGATCGTCATCGTCACCTCGGCATTGTCGTTTAAAGAATAGGTTATGGCCACCTTTCCCTCGACACCGCCCTTGCGCAGGTCCACGGGGTTGGGATAGCTGGAAACCTTGCTCAGCAGTTCCGTGCCTATAGTGGTACCGGCCGGCGTGGAAATGACGGACCAGTCGGAGTGCTGGCCGGCGAAGTTCCAGCTGCGCACCCTGTAGGTATAGTAAGTGCCAAGCGGCCTCGCGGTCTCTCCCGGTACGGTGGGATCGCCGACCGTGTAAATATTATTTATAGCCCCGCCGGTCTTGAAGCCCGGCAGAGCCGCCACCGTCTTCCAGACGGGGCTGATGCCCTCGCGCTCCTGTATCTGGTAAGACATCACATTGGATTCGGGGTCTTCCGAGGCTTTCCATTTCAGCGTATAAGCCTGCCCCGAGGCCTGGCCCTTTGCCACCTGGGGCTCCGGGGCTCCGGGTATAGTGGGATTAGTGGTATCTATGCGGTAGATCATCACCGGCACGCCGTTCTCGCTCGGTATATACTGCCCGTCAGCCATTCTCCCGCGCACGGACACCAGGTAGCCGCGGTCGGAAACGGTCTCCCCCCAGGCGGTATGCGGCCCCCTGAAGGAACCCTGTATGCCGCGCGTGACTATCCTGAACGTGACGGTATCCAGCTTGTTGACCAGCATTATCTCGTTACCCACGTAAACTAAGATCGGAAGAGCGTCGTGGAGGGAA
>CAMTWW010000023.1:0-5673 GCA_947085555.1 uncultured Elusimicrobia bacterium
ATGCTCTTCTCCGCCACCATCCCCGACGAGGTGATGAAGCTGGCCAGCCAGCACATGAAGCTGCCCATCCGCATAGAAGCCGCCAGGTCCGGCACCGCCGCCGCGAACGTGATACAGGAACTTTACGTCGTGCGCACGGGCTCCAAGCCCATGCTGCTCTCCAAGCTGCTGGAGAAATACGCCGGCACGGTGCTTATCTTCGTGGAAACGCGCTACGACGCCGCCAAAGTGGCCAGCATACTTTCCTATATGGGCCACTCGGTCGCGGAAATCCACTCCGACCGCACCATGGGCCAGCGCAAGGACGCGATGGCGGGCTTCAAATCCGGGAAATACCGCATTTTGGTGGCCACCGACATAGCCGCCCGCGGCATTGACGTCACCGGCATAGAACTGGTCATCAATTACGAGCTCCCCGCCGAGGACGACGCCTACGTGCACCGCATAGGCCGCACCGGCCGCGCCGGCCAGCCGGGCCGCGCCATTACCTTCGCCACGCCCGAGCAGGGCGGGGACGTGCGCAGCATAGAGACCCTTACCGGCATACCGCTGACGCAGATGACCCACCCCGAAGTCCCGGCGGAAACGCTCTGGGGCTACGACAAGGCCGCCTCTGGCCGCGGCTGGAACCAGCGCTCCTCGCGCAGGCCCGGTGGCGGGCGCCGCCGATAAAAACTATTATACTGGAAGGCCACGCCTACTCCGCGCCGTAGAACTCCTGCTTTTCGAGCGAGGCGGTGACGGAGCGCGCTTTGACGAACTTGAGGTACTCCTTCGCCTGGTCGCTCAGGAGCCCCATGGCGACCTCGACCGTTTCGCCGGGCCCCAGCGGCTCGCTGTGCGCGTACGGGCGGGACCAGATGACCGCCCCGGCCTCGTTCCTGAAGACCAGGGTTCCGTTAAAGGCGTAAAATCTCCGGGCAGAAAGATTCTCGAATTCGAGATAGAGCTTTATCCCCAGCTTCGCCTGGCCCACCACCTGCTTTTTGCCTTTGAAATGAACCGCTATAGGGTTCGCGGACTCCTTCTTCGGGGCCGGTGCGGCAGGCTGCCCGGCGCCGCCCTCCAGGCCGGTCACGCGCTTCTCGACTTTAGTCACGCGCTTCTCCAGGCCGGTCAAGCGCTTTTCGGTTTTAACCTGGGCGAAAAGCGCGACGGAGGAAAAGACCAAAACTGTCAGGATAACGTGTCTCATTCCATATAATTATACTACTGTGCGCGCAGATATGGGATAATTATATATGACCGAAACAAATCAAACGCCGGCCGCCGGCTTCTACGGCCTGGGGATAGCCCCTAAATTGCTTGAAGCTTTAGATAAACTCAAGTTCAAAATCCCCACTCCCATTCAGCAGAAGGCCATCCCCGTGGCCTCCGAAGGGAACGATATGGTGGGCATCGCCCAGACCGGCACGGGCAAAACAATAGCTTTCGCCATCCCGATGATACAGCAGTTGGCCGCCAAAGAAGGCAAAGGCCTGGTGCTCGTCCCTACCCGCGAGCTCGCGCTGCAGGTGGCCGAAGTAATGAAGCAGTTCGCCCCGCTGCTGGGCATGCAGGTTGTAGTAGTCATAGGCGGCGAAAGTCTGGGCCGCCAGCGGACCGAGCTGTTCCGCAAGCCCCGCATCATAATCGCCACGCCCGGCCGCCTGATAGACCATATAACCCAGCGCAACGTCATAATGTCCGACGTGCGCGTCCTGGTGCTCGACGAAGCGGACCGGATGTTCGACATGGGCTTCGCCCCCCAGATAAACAGGATCATCGCCGCGCTGCCCAAAGAACGCCAGACCATGCTTTTCTCGGCCACCATGCCCGACGAAATAATGAAGCTGGCCGCCGCCCACATGAAGCTGCCCACCCGCGTCGAGGTCGCGCGCTCCGGCAGCATCGTGGAAAAGCTGGAGCAGGAACTTTTCATCGTCAGCAGAGGGGATAAGCTTTCCCTGCTCAGCAGGATCCTGGAAAAATACTGGGGCAGCGTACTTCTCTTTGTGCGCACCAAGCATAACGCCAAAAAGATAGCAAAAGAGCTGCGCGACATGAAACACAGCGCCGCGGAGATCCACTCCAACCGCTCCCTGGCCCAGCGCCGGGAAGCGCTGGAAGGGTTCAAAGCCGGCAAGTACCGCATCTTAGTGGCAACCGATATCGCCGCCCGCGGCATAGACGTTACCGGCATAGAGCTGGTGATCAACTACGACCTGCCTGACGAGGACGAGAACTACATCCACCGCGTGGGCCGCACCGGCCGCGCCGGCCAGCCCGGCCGCGCTATCACCTTCGCCGCGCCGGACCAGGGCAGGGACGTGCGCAATATAGAGCGCCTAATGCGCATGCAGCTCCCCGTCTCCGTCCACCCGGACATACTGCCGGCCAGCTTCGGCTTCAGCCACAACGGCAGCCGGCACCAGCCAGGCGACAAACGCCGCCCAGGAACAAGGACCGCCGCCCCGCGCGCCGAGCGGGAGGACAGAGTCCCGCGCCAGCTCCGGCCGGAACCCGCCCCCCCGCAGATATCGCATCTCCCCGAGCCCGGGGAAAAGAATTATAACCGCGCGGTCGAACCCCAGGCCCCTGCCAGGCCGCAGCACCCTCCGCAGGGCCGCGGCAATTTCGGCCGGGGCACGGGACGCCCGCAAGCCGGCGGCCCGCGGCGCGGCCAGTCGGGCCCGCCGCGCCAGGGGTCTTTCAGCCGCGGCCGCGGCGACTCCCAGGGCAGGCCTGAGCAGCACAGGGACGCGCGCCCCGGCTACGGAGCGCGCCCGGCGGGCGCCCGCCCGGGTCCCAACCGCTACGGGGTGGACCCTTCCAGGCGCAGCGGCATAGTCAGCCCTTCGCCGTATTTCGATTCGGACGAACCCCGGCGCAGGCCGCAGCCCTGCGGGCGCCGGGAAACGCAGGCCCCGGCTCCGGGGAAACCCCCGGCGGCGGGCGGCTGGTTCTCCCGTTTCCTCAAAAAGAAAAAGGAAGACTATAAGCACGAATAGCGCTCCCGCAGTGGGATAGGCTGTAGGCTATTAGGCTGTTAGTCAAATCGGATTCTTACCTAATAGTCTAACTGCCTACAGCCTAAACAACCTAAGTAGTAACGTTTCACGCCTTCTCCAGCCCCCGGCAGGCCACCAGGTCCACGCCCAGCCCGAGAAAGTCGGCTGCGATCACGGTCCCCGCCTTGACGGGGGTAGTGACCATTATCAGCTTAACGGCATCCATGGCCGCGAAAAGCTTTCCCCTGGGGATGGGCCCGGAACTGCGTACCGGCAGCATTTTAAGCTCGAGGCCGCGCGTCAGCACGGAGGTGGTAAGTGTGCGCACGGGAGCCTCGATCTCCTGCCTCGCGTAAAGATCGCCGCGGTTGCACTCGTGACCGCTCGCGCTTATCAGCCTGACGCCGTCAGCCTCTATCTCCAGCCGGCAGCCCTTCGGGCACTCTATACAGGTCATGAAGCGTTTCATTGCGCTAAATATTCCGCCGCCATCTTCCCGGCCAGCTCGCTGTCCCGTGTGACCCAGTCCGCCAGGTCGTAGACCTTGCAGGCATTGCCGCAGGCGAAGATGCCGGGGATGGAGGTCAGGTTCACCCCCGGCGCGACGGGAGTATTGGTTTTACGGTCTATCTCCCCGCCGGCCATCTCCAGCAGTTCGTTCTCCGGAATGAGCCCGACCGAGATTAAAACCGTATCGCAGGCGATAGTGAAAGCCGAGCCTGTAACGTCCTTCAGCTCATCGTCCACTTTCACTACGTCCACCTTTTCTACGCGGTCGCGGCCGTGTATCATGGAAACGCGGTGCCGCAGGTAAAGCGGTATGCCGAAATCCTCGAGGCATTGGACCACGTTGCGCACGAGCCCGCGGCTGACCTTCTGTATTTCTATGACCGCTTTCACGGTCACACCCTCGAGCGCCATGCGGCGGGCCATTATCAGCCCTATGTCCCCCGAGCCCACTATCACGGCTTCCCTGCCGGGTATCCAGCCTTCCATATTGACCATTTTCTGGGCCAGCCCTGCCGGGTAGATGCCGGCGGGCCGCGAGCCTGGTATCGGTATCATCTCGCGGGTGCGCTCGCGGCAGCCGGTGGCCAGGATGACGGAGCGGGCCTTGATCTCCTCGAGGGCGCCGGGACGCAGATAAGAAAGCTCCTTCTCCTTTGTGAGCCTGACCGCGAAGGAACGGAGACTTACCTCTATGCCCGGATCCGCCTTTACGAGACTGACGAAACGGTCCGCGTACTCGGGGCCGGTGAGTTCGGCCTTGAAATGGTGCAGCCCGAAGCCCGGGTGTATGCACTGGTTGAGGATGCCGCCCAGGTGCTGGTCGCGCTCCAGGAGCAGCACGTCTTCCACCCCGGCCGCGCGCGCCGCCAGTGCGGCCGCCATCCCGGCGGGGCCGCCACCTACGATAACCAGTTCCCGTTCTTTCATGGATTCTCTAAATGCAGTCCTTAATCCTTAATCCTTAATCCTTGCCTAACGTTCATTTTCTTTCATCCTTTATCAGTTCGGAGCCGGGACCGCGCTTGGTGAGCGCCGTTACCGGGAAACCCAGTTCCTCGTGCATTAGCTTCAGTATGCGCGTCGTGCAGAACCCGCCGTGGCAGCGGCCCGACTGGGCGCGGGTGCGGAATTTAACTCCGTCCAGGGTGCGCGCGCCGCGCTTCAAGGCGTCGCGTATCTCCTGGGCCGAGACCAGCTCGCAGCGGCAGACTATATCCCCGTAGGCCGGATTCTTCGCGATAAGGCGGCGGGTCTCTTCCGGCGGGACCTGGAAAAGGCGCACCGGGCGCGGCCGCAGGCGGTGGAATGTCTCTTTAGGTTGCAGTTTAAGGCCGTGCTGCTTAAGAATACCGGCCACCATTACGGCTATGGCCGGCGCGGCGGTAAGCCCCGGAGACTGGATGCCGGCCGCGTTGACAAGGCCGGGGACGCCGTCCTCGTGGCGGATAATAAAATCCTTTCCGGCCACGGGGCGCAGCCCGCAGAAATAGGCTATGATGTCGCCCTTCGAGATCGAAGGGATCAGCCGCCGCGCGCCGGCCAGCACTTCAGCCAGCCCCTCGTCCGTGGTTGAAAGATCGTCCTTGTCCTGCACGTCGTGGGCGGTGGGCCCTATCATCGGGTTGCCGTCCGAGGTCTTTATTATCAGTATCCCTTTGGAGGTCCTGGAGGGGAGGGGAAAAAGTATGTGATTGGAGAGGTGTTCGCGCTTTTTGTCCAGCAGGTATTCCTCGCCCTTGCGCGGGGTTATTTTAAAGGTGGGGGCGCCGGCCAGCGCTGAGATCTCGTCCGCGTAAAGCCCGGCGGCGTTCACCAGGAACCTGGCCCTGAAGACTTCCCCGCCTGCGACCACTTCGAAACCGCCCGCGGCGGGCCGCCTTATAACGGTGACTTTCCGCGAGGTCCTGAGTTCGGCGCCGTTCTTAACGGCGTTCTCCACCAGGGCGTAGACGAAGCGGTAAGGGCTGATTATTCCCGCCGAAGGCGCCAGGAGCGCGGCTTTCGCTTCCGGGCCGAGGTTGGGCTCATTGGCGTCCAGCCAGGCGCGGTCCACTATTTCAAGACCTTTGACGCCCAGCTCTTCGCCTTCTTTCTTTATTTTCTCAAGTTCAGGAATGTCGGCCAGGTCGAAAACGACTATCAGCTGCCCGCACCGCGAGAAATCAAGGCCCAG
>CAMTWW010000024.1:0-6678 GCA_947085555.1 uncultured Elusimicrobia bacterium
CTTTCCCTACACGACGCTCTTCCGATCTAAGCGCCGCGCAGAAAGCGTCCAGGTCTCCCGGTTCGGCCGAGAACCCGTTCACCCCGTCCTTAAGTATATCCGTAACGCCGTCGGTGCGGTAGCAGACCGCCGGCAGCCCCGTTTTAAAGGCCTCTACCAGGCTGCGCGGCAGGCCCTCCCACAGAGAGGTGAGCGCGAAGACGTCCGAAGCGGCCAGCAGCTCGGCGGTATCCTCCCGCCAGCCGGTGAAAAGGCAGGTTCTTTCCAGCCCGCGGTCCCTGGCCGCCGCGCGCAGGGCTTCAAGCTCCTCCCCCCCCCCCCGCGAAGACGAAGCGGGCCGACGGATGAAGCGCGGAGAGGCGCGCCGCCGCCTCGAGAAAATGCCGGGGGTTCTTCTGCGGCTTGGCGTTGCCGATGCTGAGCACTACCGTGTCTCCGGCGGAGAGCCCGAGTTCCGCCCTCTTGGCCGCGCGGTCGACCGCGGCCGGGTAGCCGGCCAGTCTGACCCCGCTGCGTATAAGGCGGTACTTCTCAGCGGAGCCGATCCCGGCCGCGCGCGCGGTTTCCATATTGGACTTTGAGACAAAGACCAGCGCGTCGGTGAAGCGGGCGCAGTATTTCTCGAGCAGGACGAAGAGGGAGCGCTTCAGGAAATTCTGCCGCGGGTGGAAGCCGAAGCCGTGAAAGGTGTGAACGAGCACCGGGACCCCGGCCGCCGCGGCGGCCAGGCGGCCGAGTATGCCGGCCTTGGAGGAATGTGTGTGCGCCACCAGGGGGCTCAGCCCGCGCAGGAGGGCTTTGAGCTCGAAAAAGGCGGCGAGGTCTTTAAAGAGGTTTATCTCGCGCGCCAGGCGGCGGGCCGCTATAAGCCTGCCGGGTTCGGCCCTGGCTTCGAGGATGCCGCCCGGACCTGCTACGATAAAAGCGTCGAAGCGGCTGCGGTCCAGCGCGGAGGCCGTATAAAGGGTGTTCGCCTGCGCGCCGCCGAAATCCAGGCGGGTGATTATGTGCGCTACCTTGATCACTTGCTTACCTTATATAAAGGGAAGTAGTGCTTGAGAATGTCGCGGTACCCGGCTCCCCGGGCTTTGGCCAGCCCCCGCGCGCCCAGCAGGCAGAGCCCGTCCGCTTCCCCGGTGCCGATGCCGCGCACTATGAAGAACTTAGGTTTTTTTCCGTCGAAAACCGGGCGTACGCTGAAAAGGCTGGAGCGCAGCGCTCCCGCCCCGAGGGCGGCGGCTATGAGGGCGTCGCCCTCCACTATGGCGGAGCCGGCGGTGCCGTCTACCCTGATGGCCTTCACCGCGCCGGCTGCATCGCGGGCCAGCGGTATTATCGCGCGGATGTACCCGATCTTCGAGGAGCGGTTCATGCGGTCCTCTATCCAGCGCGGCTCGAGGAGGAGGGTCCAGTATACGTCGGAACTGACCGTCTTGTCCTCGGAGAGGCAGAGGAGGCCTTCGGGCGGGCCTTTAAGCGTATGCATATAAAAATTGAAAGGCGACATGCGGGGCAGCGGCCTGCCTCCGTCGCTCACTCCGCCGCGCGTGAAGCCGCCGCAGGCGCGGTGGAGGTTCGCCGGCGCCAGGCCCGCGCCGGCCAGCAGGGTTTCCCCCCGCGTTTCCAGGGCGGCCGCCGTAGAGGGCGCGCTTTCCGTCTGCAGGCCGGCGAAAGGAAGGCAGTGGGAGGAGTCGCAGAGGCTGTACTCGCGGCTTTCGTGGGAGAGCAGGCTGGTCAGCAGGGCGAGGCGGGTGCGCACGGCGACCGCCACCGCTTTCAGGTGCTCCGGGAGCCTGGAGCCGTCGGCCAGCCGGGCCGTGATCGGGCTTACCATGTTCTCCGGGGTAGTCTCGTTTATCAGCCAGAAGCCCTTTTCCCTCACCAGGGCGAGCAGTTCGCCGGAAACTTCCTTGTCCCCGCGGTTCACGCCGTAGACTCCGGCCAGGTCCGGGCTCTTTATAAGTATTACCCCGCCGGGGGTCCTGGGGACTATCCGGAGGCTGTTGGTGGTAGTATGGGCCGTAGCGCCCATGCTGTCGCGGATCTTATAGATCCGGTTCATTTCGTCGTACGAGACCGTCCACTGCATATTGCTTCTGCCGGAGGAGATATTCCCCAGGCGGGTGTCCACAAGGTCGAAGTCCGTGGCGGCTATGAAGCTGAAGCTCTTAACCAGCGAGGGGACTCCGTCCTTGCCTGCGTAAAGCCCCACTTTGACCTTCGGGCCCATGCCGACCGGCAGCGGGTCCTTGCGGGAAGGCCAGGCCAGGCGCGCCCAGTAAAGCATATTGTCCGCTTTTCCCTTAACGTACTTGCGCAGCTTTTTCTCTTTCTCGACGAAAAATTTTTCGCCGGGGTCCAGGTCAGTGAGTGTGTAATAGGTCTGCCAGGCCGGCACGTAGAAGTTGGAGTCCTCGTAGAGGCGGGCCAGGTCCAGCAAAGCCTGGATATTGCGCGGATCGTAGGTGAGCGCCTCTTTTATGAAGTTCACCGCATGCGGGCGTTTTTTGAGACGTTCGAAATTTACGCTGAGCAGCTGGGCCAGCGGGGAAAGGAGGTAAGGGTAGCGGGTATAGACGGAGCGGAGCTCCTCTACCGCGGCGCCCGGGCCCCCCAGTTCAGCCTCCGCGATGCCCATAGCGAAGCGCGACTGGCTGGCGAGGTCCTGATCGGCGGTGAGTGTGAGGGCTTTCTCGAAAGCCGCGCGCGCGTCCTGGTATTTTTCAAGGCTGAGCAGATTCCAGCCTTTCTCGAAATGTATGTAAAAATCCTCGGGGCTGAGCACTTCCCCTTTCATAAGGTAGGCCAGGGCTTCCTCGTTCTTCCCGGCCTCAGAGAGGAGCACGGCGAGATCGCGCAGGGCGGCGGCGTTCAGTTCTTGGTCCGAGGAGCGGTAGATAACGTATTTAAGGACACCGGCCGCGTCCTCGGGTCTGCCGTCCAGCCACTGGGCCGAAGCGTCCGAATAGATCCTGGCGAGGTCCTCCTCCGCCCGGAGCGGGAGCGGGGCGAGCAGGAGCGTGATGGCTAGCAGCGCGGTTTCCCTCTTGAGCATAGAAACAAATTTAGCAATTATCAGGGCCGAAGGAAAGTCCGGCGTAAAATTACGGGTAGCCGTTTTGAAAATAATTTATGTTTATGTATAATAAGAAGGGACGGGCCATTAGCTCAACGGTAGAGCAGGCGCCTCTTAAGCGCAAGGTTACAGGTTCGAATCCCGTATGGCCCACTTTGATTGAAAGGGTAGAGGGGTTAGGGTAGAGGAGAGAGGGCGCAGAAACAAGAAGCTCTTTACCCTATACCCTAACCCCTCTACCCTATGCCCTGCCTTTTAAAGTCGGGATGGCGGAATTGGCAGACGCGCATGGCTTAGGACCATGTGGGGTAATTCCCGTCGGGGTTCAAGTCCCCGTCCCGACACTTACACTGCACCGGAGGAAATCATGAACATTACTTTAGGCTTCGGCGACAAGATCAAGAAGATCAAGCAGGAAGGCTGCGTGCACGTGTTCGGGGTGAACCTGGACTCCAAGGCGCTGGCCGAGGCTTCGCAGGAGGCGCTGGTGCGCCTGCAGAGCGTGGTGAGCCTGCCCGGCTTCCGCGCCGGCAAAGTGCCGCTGAACATGATAAAGGACCAGTTCCCGTCCCTGGTCAAGGACGAGGTGCTGGATATAGCCGCCAAGTCCTCGTTGCCGGAGATCTTCAAAGGCGCCCGGCTCAACCCGGTGGTCGCCCCGCTGCTGAAGAACGTCAGCTACGAGCCCGCCAAGTCGCTCTATTTCGAACTGCAGTTCGAGTGCTCCCCCTCCATCGAGCCGAAGGGCTACGAGAAGATCGCCGCTATCCGCAAGGTGCGCAAGATCACCGACGCCGAAGTGGAGAAATATATAAACCAGGTGCGCGAATATAACGCCTACCTCAAGCCCGGCGAAGAAGGCGAAGCCGCGGCGTCGAACCACTTCGTGATAGTAGATTACGACACCTTCGAGAACGGCGCGCCCGTGGCCGACGGGGCCGTTAAGGGCGAGATCGTGGACCTTTCCAGCCCCCAGACCATAGCCGGGCTGGCCGAGGCCGTAATAGGCGCGAAGAAAGGTGAGAGCCGCGAGTTCGACGCCCCCTTCGGCGACAAGAAGATGCATTTCAAGGTCACGGTCACGGAGATAAAGCAGAAAGTCGTGCCCGGGTTGGACGAGAATTTCCTGAAGGAAGCCGGCGTGAAGACGGTGGAGGAGCTTAAGGCGAACGTGCGCAAACTCCTGGAGCAGGGCGCCTCCGAGAAGACCGAGAAGGATATGCTGGGGCAGCTCGAGGAAGCGCTCATAAAGAACAACCCGCTGGCCCTCCCCCCCACGCTGGTGAAGGAAGAGACGCAGGAGCTGCTCGAGCTCTTCAAGAAGCGCGCGCCGGCCGAGCAGCACATGCCGGACGAATCCCTTTTGGAGCGCCTCAGGCCGGTCGCCGAGCGCAACCTCTCCCTTACCTATATCTTGCACCATATCGCGAAAAAAGAGAAGATAGAAGCCACCGACGCCGAACTGGACGCCGAGCTCGAAAAGGTGATGGCCCGGCTTAATACCGAAGAAGAAAAGAAAAAAGGCAGGGAGCTTTTCGAGAAGCGCAAGGAATATATAAGGGCCTCGATGGTCGAGAACAAGACCATGACCCTGGTGAAGGAAAGGGCCGTAATTAAGGAAGAGCATAGCTAGGGAGGAACAATGATAATACCGACAATCCTTGAAAAATGGAATCAGGGCTCAATGGTGTCCTACGACATCTTTTCGCGCCTGCTGAAGGACCGGATCATATTTTTCGGCGACCCGGAAGGCGCCGTGTCCACGGCTTCGGCCAATACGGTAATAGCCCAGCTGCTTTACCTCGACGCGGAGGATCCCGGAAAAGAGATCAACCTCTACATCAATTCCCCCGGCGGCATGGTCACCGCGGGGCTGGCCGTTTACGACACTATGCAGTTTATCAAGGCCCCCATCTCCACCATCTGCATGGGCATGGCCATGAGCTTCGGCGCGGTGCTGCTGGCCGCCGGCTCGAAGGGCAAGCGCTACGCGCTGCCTAACTCCCGCATCATGATCCACCAGCCCCTGATCTGGGGCGGCGGCATCTCCGGGCAGGCCACCGACATCGAGATCGAAAGCCGCGAGATGCAGGAGAGCAAGACCCGGCTTATCAACATCATGGCCAGGCACACCGGCCAGAAAGCCGAGAAGGTCCGCGCGGACATGGAGAGGAATTTCTACCTCTCCTCGGTCGAGGCGAAGGACTATGGCATCATCGATTCGGTGCTTGAGCACCGTAAATAAATTTCAAGCCAGGAGAGCTGCCATGCAAGAAAAACCATCCGCCGAGACCGCGTACCCGGCGTCCCTGCCCGCCATAGCGATCAGGGACGTGGTAATGTTCCCCTACATGGCGCTGCCCCTTTCGGTGGACAGGCCTAAGTCGGTAGCCGCCATAGAGGCCGGCCTGGCCGCTGGAAAATACATACTGGCCCTCGCCCAAAAAAAACCCAATATAGACGACCCGGCTCCCGGAGATCTTTACGAGTACGGCGTGGTCAGTTCCATTTCCCAGTCCCTGAAGATGCCCGACGGCACCATGCGGGTTTTCCTCGAGGGCCGGCGGCGCGCGCGAGTGCGCAAACTCGCCCTGGACAAGGGGCAGGCCTTCCTTGAGGCCGACGTGGAATACCCGGACGAATTCGCCGAGAAGAGCGCGGAGCTCATCGCCCTGATGCGCCACGCCGGAGAGATCTTCGAGGCCTACGTCAGGCTCAGCACCCGCATCACCCTCGATTCCACGGCTTTCCTGCAGCAGCTGGACAATCCCTCGAAGCTCGCCGACACGATAGCGGCCCACACTATATTCAGCCTGGCCGACCGCCAGGAGGTCCTGGAGACCGAGAACCCGCGCGAAAGGCTGGAGAAGCTTATCAAGTTCCTGGCCAAAGAAGTGGAGATCCTGGACATAGAAACCAAGATCCACGGCCGCGTCAAGACGCAGATAGAGAAGTCCCAGAAAGAGTATTACCTTAACGAGCAGATGAAGGCCATCCAGAAGGAACTGCACCAGAAGGACGACTTTTCCAAGGAGATAGACGAGCTCAAGGAAAAGATAAAAGCCGCCAGGATGCCCAAGGAAGCCGAGGCCGCCGCCGAGAAGGAGCTGGCGCGCCTGTCCAAGATGATGCCGTTCTCGCCAGAATCCACCGTCAGCCGCTCCTACCTGGACTGGCTTACCTCCCTCCCCTGGTCCGTGGAGACCAAGGACGCGATAGACCTGGCAGAGGCCAAGAAGATCCTGGACCAGGACCACTTCGGCCTGAAAAAACCTAAGGAACGCGTCCTCGAATATCTCGCCGTCTGCAAACTTACCGAGAAGCTCAAGGGCCCCATCCTCTGTTTCGTGGGCCCTCCCGGCGTGGGCAAGACCTCTATCGCCCGCTCCATAGCCCGCTCCATGGGCCGCAATTTCGTGCGGATGTCCCTGGGTGGCGTGCGCGACGAGTCCGAGATCCGCGGTCACCGCCGCACCTACGTGGCCTCCATGCCGGGGCGCATAATCCAGAGCATGAAAAAGGCCAAGAGCCGCAACCCGGTTTTCCTGCTGGACGAGATAGATAAGATGGGTTCGGATTGGCGCGGCGACCCCGCCGCTGCC
>CAMTWW010000025.1:0-4482 GCA_947085555.1 uncultured Elusimicrobia bacterium
AACCGCCAGGTGGAGCAACAACTCATGCGGCTGCGCGGGCTCTCTGAGCGAATCATCAAAGCCATAACCCCTTGTGTCGTAAAGCGTAACAGACTGTCGTAGCCGCTCAAAATGACGTCCTTAACTAAGCGCCATTCAGACCTGACCCCATTCGCGCACGAACTATGGGCGCAATGTGTGAAAGGCAGCCCGACGGGGGCGTATCAAAAGTGAAGGGTGGAAGTTCGCTTTCATGGAGCGAAGGCGAACAAATATGCCGGCGGTTTTTAATGTAACCCCGGATGATGGTAAGCGGCCGAGGTGGAAGGCGAACGGCGCCGGCCGCTATGCTTTAAAAAAGCAAAACCCCGGAGACTGCCTTCCAGGGTTTTGCTTTGTGCCGCTTTATTCTCTACAAGGACCGCAATCCCTTGACCACCAATAGTTTTAATAGTGACTGGTAGGGAACACCGCATTTATGAGCTTTAACCATTAACCGATCAAGCAACGAAACCGGCAATCTCAATGGTATAGCTCTTGAAGTCGGTTTTAGATTTGGGAATAGGCCCACTCGGGCTGTTGCCTGGTCAATATATTCAGTTGACTCCGCGTCAGCCCAGAAATCGGCTTCGGCTTTTTCGCTTTTAAAGGCCGGCTGCTTTTTTTGTGTCTTCATAAAATTTCCTCTCTTTTCTGCTCATATCCCGTGAGGATATTACTCTGATTTTGTTATTCCTTGTAGTGAACGCAATAAAAACCAATCTATCATCATCTGTTACCCCATAAGCAATTTTTCTGTCTTCATGATAAAGGATCTTGCTTTTGTCTATTTCCACTATAACCGGGTTGTTTAAAAAGGCCTCTTCGCTTTCTGTGTATTTAACTTTGTGCTTTTTCCAGTTCTTATGTATATTCTGATCATCCCATTCAAACGCAATCTGGTGAAATGTGGTTTTCATGTATAACCCCTGTATAGAAATAGTATACATCGTTTCTGGCTGATTATCAAGGGGGCAGCGGGCCGGCCCTGACCTGCCGGATAAGAACGCCTTAAATTGTTTTTCGACCTACCAAGCGGGGGGGGCTTAAGCGGCGAATGGAGCAACTTCCTCCGGCTTCCCTCGCCCTGCCAAGGGGGCGGGGGGACCTAGTTTTGTTTCTCAATTATTTTTATTGCAGATAATGTTGTCGGTTTGTCGGCGGCAAGATGATAAACATATGTCTAAAATAAGTATCATACAAATAGGCGTTTAGCCGCTGATTCTCGCCCGAAATTACCAGGCGTTGGTCTTTGACAATTTATGAGATTACACCGCCGCGTGGGGCAATACGCCTTCCGGTGTGATACTATCGAGTTTTACTTGATCCGGGGCGCAACGCTTTTTAATAGCACATAAACAGGGGGTTTTTCAGCGGAATCCCATTACGGCACTAGAGGGATGACGCACTCCCGGCAATCTGGCAGGGTAATGATTGTTCCCGGGAATAGGTCTTTCGACCCTTACGCCTGGCGGGTTAATCTTGTGTAATGTTAGAGATAATAAAATCACATTAGAGAACCTGACAGAGGGCCTCGCCAGATTCATGAGAAAAGGGGCCAGGCTCCTTTTATACGCCGAGCGCCGGATAAGCGCCAAACTCCGGCGTGAAGCAGGCCCGCACTGGGGAGGGGAAGCCCAGGTCCGGGCGATCAGGCAGGGCCTCCTGGACGCCCGGCTTACCAAGGCGGCAATAAACGCGCTGAACCTGCTGCTGAATGAAAAGGTGGAAAAAGAACCATGAAAGAAAAACAAAGATGCCCCTGGGCTTACGGCAGCAGCAGCCCGCTTTATATCCCTTACCATGACACCGAGTGGGGAGTTCCCTCTCACGACGACCGGGTGCAGTTCGAGTTCCTGACGCTGGAAAGCGCGCAGGCCGGTTTGAGCTGGTCCACCATCCTGAACAAGCGCGAAGGGTACCGCAGGGCCTTCGCCGGCTTCGACCCGGTAAAAGTCGCCAGGTTCACGCCCGCTAAAATAGAGGCGCTGCTTAAAGATCCCGCCATAGTGCGCAACCGCCTGAAGGTGAACGCCGCCGTGAACAACGCCCGCCTCTTCCTCGAAGTACGGAAGGAATTCGGGACATTTTCCAGATACATCTGGTCCTTCGTGGGTGGGAAGCCGAAAGTGAACCGCTGGACCAGGCTGGGCCAGCTGCCGGCCTTCTCAAAAGAGTCCGACGCCCTCAGCGCCGACCTGAAGAGGCGCGGCTTCAAATTCGTCGGCAGTACCATAATCTACGCCCACATGCAGGCCACCGGGCTGGTGAACGACCACCTGGTAACCTGCTTCCGTCATAGAGCGTGTTCGAAATAACCCGCTTTTTTACTCCTGGCGGATAAGTGCTCTATGTAAAAAAGTCTATAGATAGATTGCATTCCGGGGGTTACCGGAATTTTAATTATATAGTAGAATCTAGGCGATGCGACAATACCTTGCTTTTCTTCTTACCGCCGGCTTCGGCCTGGTCGTCGCGGTCGCGATGCTTCTTTTGGCCGTGCTTTTCGGGCCTAAAAAGAAAACCCCCGTAAAGCAGGAACCATTCGAATGCGGTATGCCCACCGCCATGGAGCCGCGCGGCGCGGCCAGGGTGAATTTTTATCTTGTCGCCGTGCTTTTTGTGATGTTTGATATAGAGATAGCTTTCCTCTACCCCTGGGCGGTATCATTCAAGCAGCTCGGCCCCGGAGCTTTTTACGTCATGGCCGCCTTCCTGGCGGTGCTGGCGGCGGGGCTGGTATATGCGATAAAAAAGAGGGCCCTGGAATGGGACTAGAAACCGTTTTCGGGCACTCTTTCCTTACCACCCGCCTTGACGAGGCCGTCAACTGGGGCAGGAAATATTCTTTCTTCCAGTATCCCTTCGTGACCGCCTGCTGCGGGATGGAGTACATGTCCGTTTTCGCTTCCGCCTACGACATAGCCCGCTTCGGCGCCGAATACCCGCGCTTCTCCCCGCGCCAGGCCGACGTGCTCTTCGTGGTGGGCACCGTCAACGAGAAGCTGGCCCCCGTCTTAAAGCGCGTCTACGACCAGATGTGCGAGCCCAAGTGGGTGGTTTCGTTCGGCGTCTGCGCCACTTCCGGTGGTTTCTACGATAATTACGCCACCGTGCAGGGCATAGACAAAATCATCCCCGTGGATATCTATATATCCGGCTGCCCGCCGCGCCCCGAGGCCATTCTGGACGCCCTGATAAAGCTGCAGGAAAAAGTCTCGAAAGAATCCGTGCTGGACCGCAAACCGACATCAGGATTAAGGATTAAGGATTAAGACTTACCACTTACTACTTGCCAATGAACAGTTACCTCTTGGAAACCATTAAAGCCAAATTCCCCGACGACGTCCTGGAGACGCACGCCTTCCGCGGCGACGAGACCGTGCTACTGAGGAAGGAGGCTCTGCTGAAAGCGGCCGCTTTCCTAAAGGACGAGCTGGGCTTCGACTTCCTGATGGACCTGACCGCCGCCGACTACCTGCCGCGCGAGCCGCGCTTCGAGCTGGTCTGCCATTTTTATTCCTCGAAGAACAATTACCGCTTGCGGCTGAAATGCCCCATCGCGGAAGCTGACGCGCGGGTGGATTCTCTGACGCCTCTTTGGGCCGGCGCCAACTGGTTCGAGCGCGAAGCCTACGACATGTACGGCATAAAATTCGAGAGCCACCCCGACCTTAGGCGCATACTTATGTACGACGGTTTCGAGGGCCACCCGCTGCGCAAGGATTATCCGCTCAAGAAAAGGCAGCCGAGGTGAGGTAAGGATTAAGGATTAAGGATTAAGTTTTACTGCTTACACTTTTAGATGGAAAAGAAGACAGAAGCACAGAAGAACTGGAACCTGGAGACGCTCGAGGACGGGCGCATGGTTCTCAATATGGGCCCGTCGCACCCGGCCATGCACGGGATAGTGCGCGTGCTCCTGACCGTGCAGGGCGAGCGCGTCCACGACGCCGACGTGGAAATAGGCTATCTGCACCGCGGCTTCGAGAAGACCTGCGAGAATGTCACCTATAACCAGTGCGTCCCTTACACCGACCGCCTCAACTACGTCTCCCCTTTCATTAACAACGTCGGCTTCGCGCTGGCCGTAGAGAAGCTGCTGGGGATAGAGGTCCCGGTCCGCTGCCAGTACATCCGCGTCATAATGAGCGAGCTCTCGCGGCTGACCGACCATCTGACCTGCATAGGCGCCAATGCCATGGAACTGGCGGCCTTTACCGTGTATTTCTACCTGATTAACGCCCGCGAAGAGCTGTACCGCCTTACCGACGCCGTGGCCGGCGGCCGCGTGACCCCGGCCTATACCCGCGTAGGCGGCCTTACCTTCGACCTGCCGCCGGATTTCAGGCGGATGACGACCGAAGTATTCAAGAAAGTGCGCAAGAACCTCTCCGATGCCGACAAGCTGCTCACCCGCAACCGGATCTTCTACGACCGCCTTCATAACGTAGGCAATATCTC
>CAMTWW010000026.1:0-5961 GCA_947085555.1 uncultured Elusimicrobia bacterium
AAAGATGCGGCTTTTTATTTCCGCGGTCATCCCGCAGCCCGTGTCGCGCGCTCTGAAACAAACCAGGGGACCCCGCGGCATGCCGGGGCTCACCCTCTCGTCGGGCGGCAGTATTTCAGTTTCCAGGGAGATAGCGCCGCCCTTGGGCATGGCGTCGCGCGCGTTTATCGCCAGGTTCATTATAACCTGCTCCATCTGGCCGGGGTCCACCAGTGTCAGGCAGGGCGCGGAGACCAGTTTTGTAGTTAATTTTATATCTTCGCCTATCAGGCGGCTGAGCATTTTGGTCATGCCGCCGACGACTTTATTCAAGTCCACCACCCGCGGCGCCATGATTTGTTTCCGGCCGAAAGCCAGCAGCTGCCGGGTAAGAGCCGCCGCCCGGTCGGCTGCGGTCAGGATCTCCTGCACGTCAGCCAGTTTGGGGTCCCCGGGGGGCAGCTCCCGGCGGATAAATTCAGCATGGGACATTACGGCGGTAAGGATGTTGTTGAAATCATGGGCGACCCCGCCGGCCAGCAGCCCCACCGCCTCTATTTTCTGCGCCTGCCGCAGTTGCGCCTCCGCCGCCGCCTGTTTCTCATTGGACCGCCTTACGGTTTCCGCCTGGGCCAGGCTGTGCAGCGCCACGGCCGCATCGCCCGCCACGTCCTGGAACAGGTCCTGCTCCTCTTTCCCGATCGTTTGGGAAGCGTCCACCGAGACTGCCAGGTAGCCCTCCACCCTGCCGTGGTATACTAGGCTCAGACACATGGTTTTATTCCCGGCGCAGAGCGAAACTATGGGGCACGGCGCGCACCTGCCCGACGGATAATCCACATAGCAGGCGCCTTCCTGCGGCGCGCCGGCGTTTTGCCTTAAGCGGGGGCTTGCCCGCCTTACATAGTATATCCCGGCGCTCGCCTTCGCGCCGGCGCAGCAGGGTGGCAGTTCGCCCTTGTCCAGGCTTTCGGCCAGCGGCTTAAACTTTTCCCCCAGGCCGGCCGCGGAATAAATCCCGATTTTCCCGGCCTCATCCGACACCACTATCATGGCCCCGAGATAGCCGCGCTGTTCAATGAGGAGTTCACAGATGGCCTGTATCAGCCGGCGCGGTTCCTCTTCCCGCGTTATCAGCCGGTTGACGCTCCGGATGGAGAGCAGGACGCGGTTAAGATGCTCTATTTCCCTCTCGGCCGGTTTACGCGCGGGAAGAGCGTCCGCCGCTGCGCGGCACAGGGGCGGGCTGTCGATGGACGGCGCATGTTGTTTGTCAGTCATAAAATCAGGGTTTAGGGCAGAGGGTAAATCAGGGTTTAGGGTAGAGGGGAGAGGGTAGAGTTATAAGGAACTCCTTAACCCTCTACCCTATCCCCTCTACCCTATCCCCTCTACCCTCTACCCTTTCTTAAGTTATCCGCGCGGCCAGGTACCGCTCCAGTTCGGCGAAGCGTTCTTTGTTCCTGTGAGAAAAGGGGAGCAGCTCCTGGTATTCCTTTACTTTGCCGGCGTCTTTTATTTCAATTACCCGGATCTCCGGGGGCAGCAGCTTCCTGAGGTTGTGGCCGGCGCCGATAAAAAGGACCCCCGTCCGGCCCTCGCCGAGGGTTTCAGTTATCATTTTCGCGATAAAGGCGTCCCTTTTCGCCAGCAACCTGTCTTTAACCCATTTATATTTTATGTAGGCGGCCAGCTTCTGAAAAAGCGATTTTGCCCGGGTTAAAGCCACCAGCCTGTCCCTTTCCTGTTTAACAAGCCCGATATCCTCCGTCTTAATTAAAACGGCTCCCCGTTTCAGAAGCTGCGCGACCAGTTCGTAATTCCTGCTTCCCGCTTTTGCGCATTCTTCCACTATTTTCGCGCCGAGCGCTCCCCCGGCGGGCATCCCGTCCTGGTACACCTGCATTCCCGCCGCCTCTACGGCGGCGAAATGAGCCGCCAACACCTCCCAGAACTTTTCAACCGTAGCCGTATGTTTTTCCCAGAATTCCCCGCCTATGGCGTCAATCCCTCTTTTTGCCGCGACCTTCGCCAAGGAACCAAGGTCGGCGCCAGTATGTATTATGGGAACATATAAGAGCGTTTTCATGTGCCTTCGGCCTTTCCCCCTCATCCCTCATCAGACATTATATATCCCCCCCGCGCTGCCGAACGGCAGGCGGTAAATGATATGGGAGAGCAGATAATCTTTTTCAAGCAGTTTGTCCAGCCGGTGCATGACGCCCATAAATACAAGGGGGACTTCGCCTTCCAGCAGCGTGTTTTTAATGCGGTTAAAAATAAATTCATCGCGCGCCTTCAGCAATTCCGCGCTTTTAGCCTGGTATTCCGGCATGGGCGCGGCAGGCACCGCGCCGGGCGCTTTCATTAAAAGGACGTTGAGGAAGTTATATTCCCGCATGAGCAGTTTGATGTCCTCCGTCCCCTCCAGTTTCGCCCCTTTTTTCCGCAGGTCCAGCAGGAGCAGATGATTACGGCTGCCGTTTTCGGCGAGCTGCGCCACTATCTTCAGCTCCGTGCCGCAGACCGGCAGGCCGTCCTGGTAAATGCGCGTCCGCTCCCATGGCAGTTCCAGCTCCGCCAGCCTGGCGGCTATCCCCGACCACATTTTATCCACCGCGGCCCGCTGCTCTTCCATTGCCTGCGGCCCTCTTTCTTTTGCCTCATGGCCGCTGGATATGGCGCCCAGTTCGTCCATATCCTCCCGGACGTGCAGGATGGGCACATAGACCAGCCGGCGCAGTTCCGCCGTCATTTACGCACCATCATCCGCCGCCAAAGCAGATCCCCGATCAAGGCGATCAACTCCTGGTTTTCAAAAGGTTTGCTCAGGTATTCGCTGGCAGATAGGCCCACCGCCTCCCTGACCGTCCCGGAGCTGCCATTGGCGGTAAGGATGACTACGCTGACCTCCCTGTCATGCTCGCGGATACGGCGCAATGTCTCAATACCGTCCATTCCCGGCATTTTCAGGTCCAGAACGATGATATCGGGTTTCTCCAGTTCGTTCAGGCGGACGCCGTCGGCGCCGTTGGACGCGGAAAGTGCCTGATACCCCGCCGTTTCAAGCACTTCCGTAGTCGCCTCCCGCAGATCGCGCTCATCATCGATCACCAGAATTTTTCGCCGCGCAGGTTTGTTTGTCATCGCTTATCCCTCCTTTTTTGAATTTACACGGCAGCAGGATCGTGAAAACGGAGCCTTTGCCCTGGCCTTCGCTTTCCGCCGAGATACTGCCGCCGTGCCTTTCCACAATGCCGCGGCTGGTCGCCAGTCCGAGCCCGCTGCCCTCCTCTTTCTTCCAGCCGGAGGTAAACGGCTTAAACAATTTCGCCAGTTGTTCCCCGCTTATGCCGACGCCCGTGTCGGCAATTGTTAAGCGCACCCGGCTGTTCTCAAGGTCGCGATTCATGCTGATCCCCAGGCGGCCCTTTCCTTCCATAGCCTGGTACGCGTTACGCATAATATTGATGAACACAGAGAGCAGCTCGGATCTGT
Organism: uncultured Elusimicrobia bacterium; assembly: GCA_947085555.1. Taxonomy (GTDB): domain Bacteria; phylum Elusimicrobiota; class Elusimicrobia; order Elusimicrobiales; family UBA9959; genus UBA9959. Next base: position 3,478 of record CAMTWW010000026.1, read on the forward strand.
TGCCGAAAACTTCCGCGCCGGCCTGTTTATCGCGCCAGTCCAGCTTAATGGCGCCCATGTCATACACGCAACCGATATCATTAACGGCTTCCCGGATCAAATCCGGCAGCTCAATTAACTCTTCTTTTTTGCCGATAGTCCTGCCGTAACCCAGGATGCCGGACAGAATCGTCTTACAGCGCCGGGCATTGCGCAATACGGTTTCAAGCTGATTTGTGAGCGGCAGTTGTTTCGTGTCAGGCCGGTTGAGCAGAATGGAAATCCTGCTGATAATGACCGCAAGGGGATTATTAAGTTCATGGGCCACCTCCGACATAAGCCGGCCCATCACCGCCAGTTTTTCGGCGGTCAGAAGGGTTTCCTCGGCCAGCCTGCATGCCCGCAGCGAATTCCACTCGCGCAGGGCGCGGTCCACGGCATGCGGCATATCGGCGAAAGCCACGGTGGACTTTACTATATAGTCAAGCGCTCCCGCCTTCATGGCCTGCACGGCCCAGCCCTCGTCGCCATGGCTGGTTATGATCACGACGGGAAAAGGATTGGCGGCCGGCGGCAGGCTGAGCGCTTCCAGGGCGCGGCCGTCCGGAAGATTCAGGTCCAGCAGGGCGATGTCCGGCGGTTCGGCGGCGACGAGCTCGCGATATTCCCGCAAAGTAGAGGCCGCGCGAACCACAGCCTTTGTACCGGCGGCCCTGAAAGCGTGCCGGATGGCTTCAATATGCGCGGAGTCGTCGTCAACGATAAGGACATTCATATTAATCGCCGTAACTGCTCGGGCAGTTAGCCTGAAAACTTCAGCCTTCAGCCTTCAGCCTTTCTACCTGCCCCTTGGGCCAGGAACCTGTCTGCTCCCGTCCATACAGGCAGAACGCCTCCAGCAGGCCGGCGAGAAGCCTGGCCTCAACGGGCTTGACCAGATAGCTCACGGCGCCATGCGCGTGGGCGATAACTACATCCGATTCCGACGTGGAAGTGGTAAGCACCACCGCCGGGATCTTTATCAGTTCCGCGTCCTCTTTTATAAGACGCAGGATTTCCAGCCCGTCCACTTTGGGCAGGCGCAGGTCAAGCAGGATTATCGCCGGTCTTGGGTTTGTTCTGGGATCCGAATATTTTCCCTGGTGAAAAAGGTAATCCAGCGCCGCCTGGCCGTCTTTTACATGCGCGATGCGGTTTGCCACGCGGAAATTCTTCAGGCTGCGGCGCACTATTTCCGCGTGGGCGGGGTCGTCCTCCACCAGCAGAATTGTTACAGGCTCGTCTTTATGCATTCTTCCCCCCCGATATTTTCTTTATGTTCGCCAGCGTAAAGCGGAAGGTTGTTCCCTTGCCGGCGCCTTCCGATTCCACCCAGATCTTCCCTCCGTGCGCTTCAATTATCCTGCGCACCAGCGCAAGCCCCATACCCGTGCCTTCCGTGGCGGAATCCAGCTTTTCAAAAAGCCCGAAAATCTTGGCCTGGTGGCGCGGGTCAATGCCTATACCGTTGTCGCTCACAAACAGCACAGGTTCCGCGCCCGACAGGTCAACGCCCGCCTCTATAAAAGGCTCCGGCTGCCCGCCCATGAATTTGGTCGCGTTATCGAACAGGTTTTGAAACACTTCCAGCAGACGCTGACGATCGCCGGACAGCGTAACCGTTTCGCCGGTTATGCGCGTCTTAATGCCGCGTTTGCTTATGCGCCCGGCGGCAAGCACCAGCGCCTCTTCCAATAACGCGCCGAGCGGCATTTCGACGGCCGGCCGCATATTGTGCCCCACGCGGGAAAATTCCTGTAATTCTTTCAGCAGGCGGCACATCTTGTCCGCCGCCGTGCGGATGTAGCCCATGTTGCCCGCCGCGCCGTCCATATCCAGCGCTTTTATGTCCTCCTCAAGGTAGTCCAGGAAGGTAGTAATCGTCACCAGCGGGCTTTTCAGGTCGTGCGAGACGGCGTAAGAGAAGCGGGTAAGTTCGTCGTTGCGCTCTTTCAATTCCCGCTCGTCCCGCTTGCGCTCGGTGATGTCGTGGATAACCGCCTGAATCTTGCCGCTTCCGCCGGCTGAATCGGCAACGGAGAAGTTGTTGCCGCGGAACCACCTGATTTCTCCTGATTTTGTTATCAGACGATATTCCTGCGACCATTTCCGGTCCCCGTTTTTAAGATACCCGGCGAGCTCCCGCTCAAGCCGGGGGAGGTCATCCTGATGGGTAATGCCCGGCCAGGAAACACGGCCCGACAGGAAATCGCCGGCCGTGTAGCCGAGAATACCGGCGACGTTTTCTGAAACAAACTCAACCGGCCATTTGTCCGGCTCTATCCGCCGGACAAAAACCAGCGACTCACTCTGGTTGATAATGCTTTCAAGGTATTGCCGTGTCTCCTCTGTCTTCCTGCGGGATTCCTCTATGCCGATGGCCGCTGAGATAATCCCGATGAATTCCCTGTCTTCGGGAGAGGGCGAAAAATCATCGTAATAAAGAAAGCAGAGGCTGCCGACATA
>CAMTWW010000027.1:0-17578 GCA_947085555.1 uncultured Elusimicrobia bacterium
CGGAATCGTCGCGGATCTCCGAGGCCAGGCCTATTATATTGATGCCCTCGCCGGCGAACAGCTCCACGAACCTGGCGAGCGCGCCCGGGACATTGGGCAGGAACACGGTATATTGCCTGATAAGTTTGACTGGCATAGTTGCTCCTTAAAATTAGTCAGGGCAAGTTGACTGGTTGATAAGTTGACTGGTTGGCTAAATACTCTATCAACTTATCAACGGCTGTTTCCCACTCTATCAACTTCCTGGAAGTGCCGGGCTTAATTGTCCACCGTAGAGATGGCGTCTATCTCGTCCCAGGCGACGAAGGCGTATCTGCCCTGGCCCCTGTTGATGACCAGGCACTCTTCGGTGTCGGTTATCGATTCGGCCCTGAGCGCCCCGGCCTGCGTGGGGGCCTTGATCACGACCACGAATTGTTTGTCCCGGAGCAGGTAGGTAGATTCCCCGGCCAGTGAATGCTGGCTGTCAGCTTCCAAAAGGAACCGTTTCTTGAACAGGTTCTGCCACGCTAGTCTCTCCATAACTTTACCTCCCGTGGATTAGGTACGGCGCCTACGCAAGTATTGTATTATAGATAAAATGGCGCACATAATTTTTTTCCCCGAAGGAAGGTCCAGGGTTTTGTCCGCTCTGGCGCTGGCGGCCGCCGTTCTCTGCGGCTTCATGGCGCTCAAGGCCGCGCGCGACCTGTATACGCTGCTGGAAGTTTTTTCCACCCCGGCTTTCTACCTGGCCCTGGCGCGGTCCACGGTGCCGGTCGAAATGCCGCCCCTGGCCGGGATCATCGTCCGCAATGTGCGAGTGGTGTTCGTATTCACGGTTTTTTTCTGGCTTTCCGGCTTCACCCTGGCCCTTGGGGTCTGGGGCCGGAGGGAATGGGCCAGGCGCGGCGCCGCGGCCATGCTTTACCTCCTGAGCGCGGCTGCCCTGCTGCTGCTGCTTTTCCCCTGGTTCGCCGTACCGCGCCCGCTGGTCTACGGAGAAGTTTCGCTGGCGCTCGAATTCAACGCGGCGGTCGGGCTGGCGGCTTTCGCGGCCAGGGTAGCGGCCCTGCTGGCCGGCGGCCTTTGCCTGTGGTGGGCGCTGGCGCTGGACCGGAGCGGGCTTAAAGCCGAGTTTCATTGAATACAGGCCGGCTATTTCATAAAATATAGTCACCGGCTCACTCTCCCGCCAAAGCCAGTTGCAAGCGCGTCAATAGAGGAATTACTATGTGGAACTATACCGATAAAGTCTATGAACATTTCAAAAATCCCAGGAACGTGGGGGAGATAGAGAATCCCGACGGCACCGGCGAGATCGGCAGCATAGTCTGCGGCGACGCGCTGAAGCTCACCCTTAAAATAGACAAGGCCGCCGACAAGATCGTGGACGCGAAATTCAAGACCTTCGGCTGCGCCAGCGCCATCGCCTCCTCCTCGGCCCTCACCGAGATGGTAAAAGGCCTCACGCTGGATGAAGCTGCCAAAATAACCAACCAGCAGATAGCCGACTTCCTGGGCGGCCTGCCCGGCGAGAAGATGCACTGCTCCGTGATGGGCATGGAAGCCCTCGGAGCCGCCATAAAAAACTACCGCGGCGGCAAAGCCGAAAAGATCATCATCGGCCAGGCCGAGAAGATAGTCTGCAAATGCTTCAGCGTCACCGAGTCCGTCATCCTCAAGGCCATAAAGCTCAACAACCTGCATACCATAGAGGAAGTCACCAACTTCACCAAGGCCGGCGGCGGCTGCAGGCAGTGCCACGGCGAAATAGAAAAAATATTAAAAGATTACTGGGCCGAAGCCGAGCATAAAAAATTCGACAAGATGACCGTGGTTGAAAAAATAAAGATGATAGAGAAAGTGCTAGCCGAAGAAATAAACCCCAAGCTCAAAGCCGACGGCGGCTGGATGGAGCTGGTGGATATCCAGGGCCAGAAGGTAAAACTCCGCTTCCTCGGCATGTGCCACGGCTGCCCTTCCTCCGGCGCCACACTGAAGAACGTGGTGGAGAAAGAGCTGCGCGAGCGCATCGACCCGGCGATAGAGATAGAGGCGGAATAATATGGAAAAAGTCTATTATTTCGACAATAACGCTACCAGCCGCGTGGCGCCGGAAGTGGCTGAAGAGATGGAGCCCTTCTTCCACGACCTCTACGGCAACCCCTCCAGCATGCACTTCTTCGGCGGCGCCAACCAGAAATACCTGGACCTCGCCCGCCGGCGCGTAGCCGCCCTGCTCGGCGCCGCGCCCGAGGAAATAATCTTCACCAGCTGCGGCACCGAGTCAGACTCCACCGCCCTGTGGTCCGCCGTGCTCGCCTTCCCCGATAAAAAACATATCATCACCACCAGGGTGGAGCATCCCGCCGTACTGAACGTCTGCAAGTTCCTGGAAACCCAGGGCTACCGGATCAGCTATTTGCCCGTGGACAGCGCCGGGCAACTGAACCTGGAAGACCTGAAAGTCGCTCTTACCCCCGAGACCGCCCTGGTCTCCATCATGTGGGCCAATAATGAGACCGGCGTGCTCTTCCCCGTGGAGGAAGCCGCCCGCATAACCCACGCCAGGGGCGCCCTGTTCCACACCGACGCAGTGCAGGCCGTCGGTAAGCTGCCGATAAACCTTAAGGACGCCAAAATAGATTTCCTTTCCCTTTCCGGCCATAAGCTGCACGCGCCCAAGGGCATAGGCGCGCTCTATGTGAAGAAAGGCTCCCGCTTCGCCCCTTTCCTGATGGGCGGCCACCAGGAACACGGCCGCCGCGCCGGCACCGAGAACGTGCCGTACATAGCGGGCATAGGCAAAGCTGTCGAATTGGCCGGTGCCAATCTGGAAAAAGAGAACACTTACGTGAGAGGCCTGCGGGACCGCCTTGAGACCGGCCTGCTGAAGATCCCGAATTCCCGCGTGAACGGCGGCGGCGCCCCGCGCCTGCCCAATACCACCAATATCAGCTTCGAATACATAGAGGGCGAGTCCATACTGCTGATGATCAGCGAAAAAGGCATCTGCGCTTCCTCCGGCTCCGCCTGCACCTCCGGCTCGCTGGAGCCCTCCCATGTCCTCATGTCCATGGCCGTGCCGCAGACCTACGCCCACGGCTCGGTCCGCTTCTCCCTCAGCGTTTACAATACGCAGGAAGAAGTGGACTATATTATAAAGGAATTCCCCGCCATCATCGAGCGCCTGCGCGCCATCTCGCCCTTCGCCGACGGCAAGCCCCTGTTCGGCATGGAATCCTGCGAGCCGCATAAGCACTAAAAAGAAGTTCTGAAAATTTGCTAGAATGAATATTCGGCCGGCATCAGCCGATTTAAGGGCCCGTAGCTCAGTTGGTTAGAGCAAACGACTCATAATCGTTGGGTCGAAGGTTCAAGTCCTTCCGGGCCCAGTAATTTAAAAGGCCGTCCCGCGAGGGACGGCCTTTGTTACACCCGGGCGGCCGTTTATTTTTTTATTGCTTTGTTCCCGGCGTAGGAGTATTCCGCTTTCAGCGGGCCGCCGGGCTCGTAGACGCGCAGCCCTGTAAGGGCGCTCTTTAAATAGATTAATTCTTTCTGCAATCTCCCGTCCTCCGTATAAACCTTCACCGTGCCGTCCGGCACTCTGCCTTCCTGGCCGATCAGGTTGAAGTCCTTGTCCAGGTGGGCTTTGCCTATATATTTCCCGTTGAGTCTGAAAGCGAAGAGTTCGCCGCGGGCCAGGCTGGTGACTCTGACGGTGACCTGCGACTCGGGTTCGGCCGGAGCCGCTTTGGCCGGTTCCGCAACGGCCAGGGGATTAGGGGGCCTGGCCAGTTTATCGTCCGCATAATAAAATTCGGAGACCACTTTTCCGTCGGGGCCGTATTCTTTTTTCCAACCGTTCAGCAGGTCGTTCCTGTAAGCGGCTTCCAGCAGGAGCTTGCCGTCCCCGGTGTAGAATTTGAACGGGCCTTCTTTGGCCCCGGCCAGATAATAGGCCTCTATCTGCAGCGCGCCGGAGGGGGAAAAGGCCTTCAGGGTACCGTTGGCTTTGCCGCCCAGCAGGGTCTTAACCGTTTTAAGCCCGCCCTCGGAATAATATTCGGTATAGGTCCCGTCGCTTATGATGCCTTCGGCCAGGAGAAGAGCGCCGCCCGCGTCGAAAGTCTCTGTTGCTATAGCCACGCCGCTCTCGATATAAACCAGCTGGCGCGTCATGGAGCTCGGGAGTATAGTCTGAAAAGTTAATTTAGGGACAGGTTGGACAACGGGCTCCGGTAGGGAGGCTGAAACCTGCAGGGCCGCCTCCGTGGAAGCGGCTGCAGCAGCCGGCTGGGCGCTGGAGATCTCCACGGGCAAGGCGGGAGCGACGGCAGCCGGGGCCGGCGCGGCCTGCTGCTCCTGAATATCGGCCCTCTTTATGGTGAGCGAGCCGTATTTTGTCCTGATCAGCACCACGCCGTCCATTTCGCCGGTTATTTCACCTTCTATCCTGGCCCCGTCCTTCAGTATAAAGGTGTCGGCCCGGCAGAGGCCAGGCAATAAGAGTAAAAAAATATACAAAGTAGATCTCATAAACCCTCCGGTAACTTATTCTATAATATTAGGTGTTATGAAAATCAAAAGACAGATTATCAGGATAGACGAAGCGAAGTGCGACGGCTGCGGCAACTGCGTAACCGGCTGCCATGAGGGCGCCCTGCAGGTCATAGACGGCAAAGCCCGCCTCATCAGCGATCTCCTCTGCGACGGCCTGGGCGCCTGCATAGGCGAATGCCCCCGGGACGCCATAACAATAGAAACGCGCGCCGCCGAGCCCTATGACGAAGTAAAAGTCATGGACGGGATGGTTAAGCACGGCCCCAACACTATAAAAGCCCATCTCCAGCATCTCAAAGACCATGCCCAGAAAGCTTTTTTAAAACAGGCTTACGACTACCTTGAACAGCATAAGATCCCAAATCCACTGGAGGAAGAAAATATGTCTCACCATAAAGACCACAAACACGGCGGGCACGGGCAAGGCGGCTGCCCCGGCGGCAAAACCATGGACCTGCGCGGGAATTCGGGCGGAGAAGAAGAGACTGCCGGCCCCGTAGCCTCGCAGCTGCGCCAGTGGCCCGTGCAACTGCATCTGGCCTCGCCCATGGCGCCCTATTTCCAGAAAGCCGACGTGGTGGTGGCCGCCGACTGCACCGCCTTCGCCTACGGCAACTTCCATAATGACTTCATGAAAGGCAAAGCTATAGTTATAGCCTGCCCCAAGCTGGACGACGGCCAGGAGATTTACCTGGAAAAAGTGCAGGCCCTCATAGAGGACGCCAAAATTAATACCCTTACGGTGGTTACCATGGAAGTCCCCTGCTGCGGCGGGCTGCTGGCTATGGTAAAACAGGCCGCCGCTGCCGCCAGCCGCAAAGTTCCGGTCAAGAGCGTAGTGATAGGCATACAAGGCGGGATAAAAAGCGAGGACTGGGCGTAGAAGATAAGGATTAAGTGGTAAGGATTAAGGATTAAGGATTAAGGATTAAGGATTAAGGATTAAGGATTAAGGATTAAGGATTAAGGATTAAGTCTTACTACTTACTACTTACTACTTAATCCTTAAATCCTTTTTTTTTGGATTTTATGAAAAAAATAATATTGCTTATCGTTCTCGCCGTCGCCGGCGGGTATTGGCTGTTCCTCTCGAAGCCCGGCCTTTATTTCGATAAAACCAGGGAGTACCGGATCTTCACGCTGCATGCGCGCGGCGCCCTTCCTGAAAATATGGACGCGGTGCTGGACAAGGCTTATGAAAAGATCTCGGCCGCAGAGCTTTTTTCCCAGGACAAGAAGTTCGACATTTACCTGACCGCAGGCCGCAAGGAGTTCGTCTTTTTCACGCCGTTCCAGAACGGCGATTACTACCGCGTGAACCCGCGCCACGGCTTTATTTACATGGCCCCGTCCGACTTCGCCTCCGACCAGATCCGCACGGCCCCGGGAGCTAAAGAGTACAAGGCGCTCAGCCTGGAAATAGCGGGCGCCGCCGCCAGAGAAATGGTTAGGCGTTTGGTCGAGCCGCTGAAGTATATGCTTATGAGGGAGTGGAAATTGAGGGGCTATTCGGAACGCGTTAACGGCGGGACCGGGACCTATATGCCCGCCGATATCTGCAAGGGCGCCGATCCGGCCAGGCTGGATTTCGAATACGCCCAGGCCGTGGATTTCGCGCTCAGGGTGGACGGCTTGTCTCTTGTGGATCTGCTGGGCAAGGACTACAGTTACGAGACGGTGGAAAAAGCTTTAAAGAAGATGAACTGCGGCGGTTAACCTGGTAATCCTGCGGTTCAAGATAGTTTTCATGGGAGAAGTCAGGGAACAGAATTATTCTGCGGGATTCCCCGCGAAGCGGGCGGTATGCGCCGGCTGCGGGGGAGTTTTTTAACCGGCATAAATTTTTGTATTATAGAAAAATAGACGGTAAGGAGCGGGGAATCCTGGGGAGGGAGGATAACAACGCATGGCCGAAACACTGAGCGAAGATGTCGCCGCCGAAATAGTGGCGCTGGAGAGGAAAGCCCTGGACCGCTGGGGAAAGGGCGACCCTGGAGGATGCGTCGAGTTGAGCGCACCCGGGGTCACATACTTTGACCCGTTCCTGGAACGGCGTTTGGACGGACGAGAGGCACTGAAAAGCTACTACGCTTCCTTGGCCGGAAAGCTGAAGATCGACCGCTACGAGCTGCTCAACCCCAAGGTCCAGCGCCACGGTGATGTCGCGGTATTGACTTTCAATTATGTCTCGTGGAATACAACCAAAGGGAAGACGACCGAATCCCGCTGGAACTGCACCGAGGTCTATTCCCGGCTCGACGGCAACTGGCGGATCATCCAGACCCATTGGTCTCTGACCCGGCCATGAACAAAGTTCCCTACCCGGTCAATAAGAAGGAATGGTCGCCCGGCTTGATCCCGGGGCCGCTTGCGCTGGTATCCACCTGCAACGGCGCCAGAGAGCCCAATGTGGCCCCCAAGAGCTGGATACAGATGGTCTCCTTTGATCCGCCAATCCTGATGTTGTCGACCGGCGAAAAGACCACGACCGCAAAGAACATCCGGTCGACGCGATGCTTCGCCATAAACCTCGTGGACTCCTCCCTGGCCGGCAAGGCCTTCGAATGCGTGAAATGGTTCGGCCGCGAACGCATCGAACGGATGGGAATTACCCTGGTTCCGGCGCGCAGTATAGACGCCCCGCTGGTGGAGCAATGCCCGGCGCACCTGGAATGCAAACTGCGCGAGACCGCGAAGGTCGGAAGCTTCGTTGTGTTTGCGGAGATCGTCGCCGCATCCATCCGGAAAGACATCCCGGCTGCCCAACCCCGGAATCGATACCGGTTGCTGGACCAGGCTATCTTCCTCGAGAACGGCCTATACTCGCGCATGCATGAGGCTTGCCCCGTGGGTGCCTCGGCGGACGAAGCTCCAGGCCGGTGGACGCGGTACGTCATCGCGCTTTCCCGTACGGACAAGCCCATGACCGAGGCATTAGTGCGCAAGCATGTGGCGTACCTCAAGCAACTTGACAGCCAGGGGCGACTCGTCCTCTGCGGCCCTTTCCAGGATCACAAGGGCGGGATGGTGATTGTTCGGGCGGATTCGCCGGAAGAGGCAAAGGCCATTGCCGAGACCGATCCCTTCGTCCGGGAAGGAGCCGAGACCTGCGAAGTGCGCGCCTGGGAACTTTCCTGCGCGGAGAACAATCACATGGGGATGGGATAGATGAGGCTGGTTTTCCCGGCCTGGATCGGGATGCTCGCCGTGTTGGAGGGATGCGCTATGATGAAAACCAATAATCCGGTCGACCTACCCTTTCGGGTTTCCGCCGGCCTCGAACATAGGCGCGAAGAATTCCAGAAAGCCGTAGCGGCGGCCAAACGCATCGTGGATGAATTCGCAGCGAAAAACTCCTGGGAGGAGCAGGCTCGCATCCGGACATTTGACGCAGTCGAGATATTCTCTACGCAGGAGGAGCTGTGGGAACGCATCATCGCGCTGCATAAACTCCCGGCAGACACCAGGATTCCCGCCTCCGGGCTGGTCGCGGGAATAGAATCCCGCGTCCTCGTGGCGGTAAGCCCCGAGGAATGCTCCCGCATCAACCCGGAATATGCCGCTAACAAGGACGGATGGACGCGCGTGCTGGCCCATGAGATGGTCCATCGTCTGCATGTCGAGGCGCTCGGCGGCGACGAGGATGCCATGGGACCGACATGGTTCTTCGAGGGCTTCGCCATGGCGGGAGCCGGTCAGAAGAACATCGGCGCCGGGATACGGTTCCGGTCCGCGGACGAAGCTTTGTCTGCGATTTCGGTGTTCTCCAGCGCAAAGACCCACGCCGGCGGCTCCTATGAAACCTACGCCGCGGCATTCCGCTTCTTCATGGAGAGCTTGCCTCTAAAGGAGTTGGTGAAACGGGCGGGCCGCCAGGGATTCGAAGACTGGCTTCGCTCTTCGGACGAAAGACGCTGAGCGCCAGGGAGAGCATATGGATAGATCGGCGCTGAAAGCCGTCGCAGAGAAGTGGCTTCGATTCTGGCAGGGCGCGGGCCTGCACGATTTTGATGAGGTACACTCACCCTGCTTCGTCGACCGCAGCGCGGCCGGCCGCCGTAGCAATCGCGAAGGTTTCCGGCGGGGAATCGCCGGCCTTTATGCGGCCTTCCCAGACTTTTACGGCGCGGCTGACTGTTTCGTTATTGATGAGGCCGCGAACACGGTGGCGATACGCTGGAAGGCGACGGGAACTCACGAGGGCGTCTTCCTTGGGATCGTCCCCACGCATCGTCGGATAATGTTTGAGGGTATTGAAATCATCCGCATCGGCGGTGGGCAGGTCGTCGAACGGTGGGGCGAATGGAACGGAATTGAACTTATGCAGCAGCTTGGACCGCAACCGACCGAGACCGGAACTTAACCCACCTGCCGTCGGAATTCCCGAAATTTCCCGCCCGACGAGGTTCATATCAGGGGACGCATATGACTTATACTATTTATCCACAGCCCGGTATGGATTGTTAGTAATTGTTGAGTAGGGCACTGGCGCGGTAGTCTTAGGCTTTCGGTGGTCTTAATGTCCCTTTCGGAAACATCACCTCAATCCGACTTGCCATAACTCCGTTTCCAGCACCCCCTCTAAAATGCCGTATGGCGAGTTTTCCCCGATACGGCTACAAACTGACCTCTTCTCTCTGTCTTCCCAGCTATGGTTTACAGAGAGCGTATCCTTGCGTTTAAGTTAACATACGATTATCTGCCTCTGTGTGCAGAGTATGTTTCCACGCTTGGATGTCAGCCCAGAGCCCCTTTGCTCCATTGGCGTTACCCAACTTCATCGCTACTACGGGCTCATCCGCCAGTCCTGTAACCATCTCCAGTCTTGCCCTTTATTAGGAGCTTGAACTGAAGGTCTATCGCTACAGGACCTTCCCAGCTTTGAGTGGTTAGTCTTTCGCAAGATGCCTTGACCCATACGCCGGGTATATTCCTGGTGCTTGTGTCCGTTTCTTCCCAGGAACCGATGGCCTTCCTCCTATGACTACAGTGTCGGCAACATCCAATTAGACTATTTCGGCGCTGCAATCTTCGCTTTATGCTAAGACCTCGTGCTTTCCGCCAATCCGTACAATATTAAACCTTCCTGATCGTTAATAGTTGGGTTATATATGGAATATGTGATTCCAAATAGAGGCTTTAAATGGAATTTGTGTTTCCGTTTTGTTCTTTAGTATAATAATGCTTAGCGGCTTGACCATGAACATTCTCTCCAGACATTTGAACCCGGCCAAACAGAGTTTTTTCCTTTTCGGCCCGCGCGGTACCGGCAAATCCATGTGGGTACGGGAACGGTTCGGCAAAGCCCTTTTCCTGGATTTTCTCTCCCCGGAAACTTTCCGGGTTTATTCGGCCTACCCGGAAAGGCTGCGGGAAATTATCGCCGCTAATCCCGGCAGAACGGACATCGTGCTGGACGAAATTCAGAAAGTGCCGCATATCCTGAGCGTGATCCATTCCCTTATCGAGGAGCGCAAAGATCTGCGTTTTATCATGACCGGGTCCAGCTCGCGCACGATAAAAAAAACGGGCGCAGATCTGCTGGGCGGGCGGGCCGTCAGCGTTTCGATGCACCCGTTCATGGCTTCGGAACTGGGCGGCTCTTTCTCCCTTGAAGCCGCGCTGGAGACCGGCCTGCTGCCGCTGGTGCGTTTTGCCGGCGAGCCGGGCCAGACCCTGGCCGGCTACCTGGCCCTTTACATCAAAGAGGAAGTGCAGGCCGAGGCGCTGGTGCGCAATATCCCGGCTTTCGCCCGGTTCCTTGAGGCCGTAAGTTTCTCGCACGGCTCCATCCTTAATATAAGCGCGGTGGCGCGGGAATGCGGGGCCGAGCGCAAAACCGTGGAAGGCTACCTGAAAATTCTTGAGGACCTCCTGCTGAGCTTCCAGGTGGGGGTCTTCGGCAAGCGGGCCAAGCGGAAACTGGTGGAACATTCCAAGCTGTATTTTTTCGACGCCGGAGTCTTCAGAAGCATCCGGCCCAAAGGCCCGCTTGACCGGCCCCAGGAAATAGACGGCGGCGCCCTGGAAGGCCTTGTGGCCCAGCACCTGCGCGCCTGGATCGATTACCGCGGCAAGGCGAACAGGCTGTACTACTGGCGCACCCCCAAAGGCCTCGAAGTGGACTTCGTGGTCTACGGCGAGGACGGGCTTTTCGCCTTCGAGGTAAAGAACACAGCCCGGATACGCCCGGAAAACCTGAGAGCGCTCGAAGCTTTCAAAAAGGATTACCCCGAGGCCGAATGCGTGTTCCTCTACAGGGGTCGGGAGCGCCTGAAAACAGGCAATGTCCTCTGCCTCCCCTGCGGGGAATTCCTCTCCGGCGTGAAGCCCGGCCGCCTTCTGCTTTTATAAAATCCCGACATGCACAGCTTAAGCGCTTTATGTATTAAGTCGAGCCGGCCTTTTGGTATCATAGCGATAGTTTATGCCCCATACAAAACAATTCCAGGCTGCGGTCGACGCCGCCCACAAGAAGTTCCGGGCGCTTAAAAAAGGCAGGAACGCCGATTGTATCCCGGCGCTCGCAAAGATGGACCCGGAACTTTTCGGTATCGCCCTGGAGATGGTGGACGGGAAGACGGAGGAAAGGGGTGATGCCGGCTCGCGGTTCACCATCCAGTCCATCTCTAAGGTGTTCACGCTCGCCAATGGCGGAAAGAACCCCGTCACAGGTAAAAGCGGGGTGCGCGGAGGTATTATCGCGGTAGCCCCGGGGCGTTTCGGCATCGCCGCTTTCTCGCCGCCTGTAGACCACACCGGCAACAGCGTCCGCGCGCAAAAAGCTATCGAGTATATTGCAACCGCGCTCTGCGCCAATCCCTATAATGCGCATCCGCAGTGAACCCTGACAAATCCTATGACAGAAACTGTTAAAGGTGTAAAAAAAAGCGCTAAACTTCACACCAAGATATTATACGGCCTGCTGACAGGGGCCGTGCTGGGAATCCTGGCTAATACCCAGCTTGGCGGTAAACACCTGCTGGTGGAATGGGTTAACCATTTCGTGGCCGGCCCGCTGGGGCAGATCTTCCTCCGCCTGCTTTTCATGATAGTTATGCCGCTGGTCTTCTCGTCTATGGCGCTGGGCGTGGCGGGCCTGGGCGACCTGCGCCGCGTGGGCCGGGTGGGCGGGAAAACGGTCGCCTATTTCGTCGTTACCACTCTCCTCGCCGCGGTCATGGCCCTGGTTTTTGTCAGCGTGATAAAGCCGGGCAGCGGGCTGGACCCCGCAGTTAAATCCGAGCTCATGGCCGCTTACGCCACCGACGCTTCCGCGAAGATCACGACTTCCCAGGCGGGGAATTTCGGCGTCGAAACCTTTGTCGGGATAGTCACGCGGAACCCGGTAAAGTCGGCCGTGGACGGGGACATGCTCGGGGTAATATTTTTCAGCCTTATGTTCGGCGCGGCGCTCACGCTTATCCCGGCGGCCAAGGCGAAGCCGATGATCGACCTGCTGGAGGCGCTCAATAGCGCGGTGATCGCCATAGTAGGCATGGCTATGAAGCTGGCCCCCCTGGGAGTGGCCGCGCTTATTTTCGGGGTCACGTCGCGTTTCGGCTTCGCGCTGCTGAAACCCCTTGGCGGTTATATGCTGCTGGTGCTCGGGGCGCTGCTGTTCCACGCCGGCTTTACCATGTCGCTGATACTGCGCTTTGTGGTAGGCGTCTCCCCGGCGCTGTTCTTCTCCCGCGTCCGGTCTACCATGGTAACTGCCTTTTCCACCAGCTCCAGCTCGGCCACGCTGCCTACGGCGCTGGCCGCCGCCGAGCAGGGCCTTGGCGTGCCGCCTCAGATAGCTGGTTTTGTCATGCCGCTGGGGGCCACCATCTGCATGAACGGGACTTCTATTTTCGAAGGGATCACGGTGCTCTTCCTGTGCCAGGTATTCGGCATAGCCCTGACGCTCGGGCAGATGGTGGTAGTGCTGTTCATGGTGGTGATCACCGCCGTGGGCGCGGCCGGGGTCCCGGGCGGCTCCATCCCCCTGCTGGTCGGCATCCTCGCCATGTTCGGGGTCCCGGGAGAAGGGATCGCCCTAATATTGGGAGTTGACCGGATCCTGGATATGAGCCGCACTACGGTAAACGTATACGGAGACTTTACCGCCGCGGCCTTCGTGGCGAAGTCGGAAAAGCTTTGGAAGCCCTCCATGATCCCGGCCGAGGCGCGGCAGTTATAGGTTATTGCCGATTGCCCGCCCGGGGGTGTCTTTTTTCTTTAAGTTTGGTAAGATATTGGTAGACGGTGCGGTGGCCAAGTGGTAAGGCGAGAGTCTGCAAAACTCTTATTCGTGGGTTCGATTCCCACCCGCACCTTAAAATTTTCAGCGTTTAAGCGACCGGCTAGGCCGGAACCGGGGTTTATAAATGAAATCTCCGATCAGTCAACTGGCGGAAGCGGTGCAGCAATCTCCCACACTGGCCCTGAATGAAAAAGCCGCGCTCTTAAAAGAGCGGGGCGAAGCGGTCATTCACCTGGGCACCGGCGAGCCCAAATCAAAAACGCCGATAGACGCCATAATAGCGGCCGCCGGCAAGCTCACCTCCGCCGAGGTGAAATACACCCCCGTGGACGGCATCCCTTCGCTCAAAAAAGCGATAGTGCGCTATACCGAGGAAAATTACGACAAGCGCGTCGGCGCGGAGAACGTAATGGTCTCCGCCGGGGCGAAGGCCGCGCTTTATTCCCTGCTGGTTTCAATCCTCGACCCGCGGGACGAGGTGATTATCCTCGCGCCTTACTGGGTCAGCTACCCGGAGATGGTCAGGCTCTGCTACGCCAAGCCGGTGATAGTGACCCCCGAGGACGGCAGGTTCGAGCCCAGCCTTAAAGAGATAAAGGAAGCTGTGGGCTCGGCCACCAAGGCGATAATCGTCAACAGCCCCAATAATCCCTCCGGTGTGGTTTATTCCGCGGAGCTCATCAAGGGCCTGGTGGAATATTGCGAGAAGGCCGGTATCTACCTTATAATGGACGATATCTACCATAAGCTGATCTTTGACGGCCAGAAAGCTGTATCCTGCTTCGAATACGCCAAGAATTTTTCCGACTCCTCCAGGCTGGTGGTCATCAACGGCGTGTCCAAACTTTACGCGATGACCGGCTTCCGCATAGGCTGGGCGGTGGCGAACAAGAAACTGATAGCGATAATGACGAACGTGCAGGCGCAGACCACTTCCTGCCCCTCCTCGCTGCTGCAGGCCGCGGCCGTGGGCGCGCTGAACGGGATACAGAGCTATGTGGACAGCCTGACGGCGACGCTGCAGAACAACCGCGACGTGATGATCCGAGAGCTTGAGGCCATTAACGGCGTGAAAGTTATCAAGCCGCAGGGGACTTTCTACTGCCTGCCTGATTTCCGCGCCTATTCCAAAGATTCGGTGGCCCTATCCGGGAAGCTGCTGGAGCGGGCCATGGTGGTGACCGTGCCGGGCAAAGAATTCGGCATGGAAGGCCATCTGCGCCTGAGCTACTGCGGCAGCATGAAGGATACTATTGAAGGCGCGGCGCGCATCCGCTGGGCGCTGGACCCGCATTCCGCTAAAGAAATTTATATCGGCGACAGGAAGTGCGTGAGGGACTGGAAATGAACGATTATCTAGGCATCAAAACCCCGGCGAACAAAGAAGCCAAGGCCCTGAAAAGCGAATACGGCCTGCAGAACCACGGCCTGACCAATCTGAACACGGAATATTGGAATCTTTCCGTTCCTGCCTTATACGAGGAAGCTGTTTTCAGGGGCGAAGGCCGCATCGGCCGTATGGGCCCGTTCGTGGTGAATACCGGAAAGTTCACCGCCCGCTCAGCCAATGATAAGTTCGTGGTAAAGGGCGGGGACAGCGAGAAGCATATCTGGTGGAGCGAATATAACCGCCCCTTCAATTCCGAGAAGTTCAGCGCGCTGTATAACCGCCTCCAGGGCTACCTGGAAGGCCGTGACGTTTTCGTGCAGGACCTGTACGGCGGCGCCGATAAAGAGCACAGGCTGCCGGTGCGCGTGATAACCGAATACGCCTGGCACAGCCTTTTCGCCAAGACGATGTTTATAGAGCCGGAAACCCACGACGAGCTCCGCAAGTTCGTGCCCGACTTCACCATAGTCTGCGTGCCCGGCTTCAAGGCCGCTCCGGAAATAGATATGACGCAGTCCGGGACCTTTATCATCATCAACTTTGAAGCCCGCCTGGTGATAATCGGCAATACCCGCTATGCCGGCGAGATAAAGAAGTCGGTTTTTACGGTGATGAACTACCTGCTGCCGCTCAAGGGCGTGCTGTCCATGCATTGCTCGGCAAATATCGGTAAAAAAGGCGACACGGCGCTGTTCTTCGGCCTTTCCGGCACCGGCAAAACCACGCTTTCGGCGGATCCTTCAAGGAACCTGATCGGCGACGACCAGCATGGCTGGAGCGACGAGGGGCTCTTCAATATCGAGAACGGCTGCTATGCCAAGGTCATTAATCTCTCCGAGAGGGCCGAGCCGCAGATCTACGCGGCCACCCGGCGCTTCGGCACGGTGCTGGAGAACGTGGTCTTCGATCCGGTCACGCGCCAGTTGGACCTGGACGACGGCTCGCTGACCGAGAACACGCGCGCGGCCTATCCCATCAGCTTCATTGAAAACGCCGTGGAGTCCAAAATGGGCGGCCACCCGCTGAATATAGTGATGCTCACCTGCGATGCCACAGGCGTTATGCCGCCCATAGCGCGGCTGAGCGTGGAGCAGGCCATGTACCATTTCATCTCCGGCTATACGGCCAAGATAAGCGCGACCGAACTGGACATGCGCAAAGAGCCGGAGACGACTTTCAGCGCCTGCTTCGGCGCCCCTTTCATGGTGCATCACCCGGCCGTCTATTCCGAGCTCCTCCGCAAGAAGATTCTCCGCTACGGGGCGAAATGCTGGCTGCTGAACACCGGCTGGACAGGCGGCCAGTACGGCATCGGCAAGCGCATCAGCATAAAATACACACGCGCCCTGCTGAACACGGCGCTCGAAGGCGGCCTGGATAATGTTAAGTACGTAAAAGACCCGGTCTTCGGATTCGGCGTTCCCGCCAAATGCGCCGGCGTGCCCGATGAGATCCTGAACCCCGCCAACTCCTGGGGCGATAAGAAGCTCTACCTGTCCAAATACCAGCAGCTCGGCTTCCTGTTCATCGAGAACTTCAAGAAGTTCCAGGCCAAATGCCCCCCCGAAGTCAGGGCCGCCGGCCCGAATTAAAGGGGGACAGCGCCCTATTTCTTCCGGCGCGGCCGTCCTATTTCCGGCCCTCCCTATCATTCTCCTTGACTTCTCATTGGAAAAATAGGTTAATATGGGTATCTGAGAAGTACAGCCTTTAAGGAGGACTAAAACAATGCCCGTTGCAAAAACAAACTCGAAGTTCATGGCCCCTGTTACCCCTAACGACACTCTTGCCGAGCTGGTTGGCGCGAAGCCCCTTCCCCGCACCGAGATCGTGAAGAAACTCTGGGTCTACATCAAGAAGAACAACCTGCAGGACAAGAAGAACAAGCGCAACATCAATGCCGATGCCAAGCTTCTTCCTCTTTTCGCGAACAAGAAACAGGTTACCATGTTCGACCTGGCCACCATCATCAGCAAGAACATAAAGAAATAATCGGTTATTTCTGAACTTAACGCCGCCCGCGTCAAACCGGGCGGCGTTTTTTCTACATAGGCCCAAAGACCTAGGGGCCTCCTAGGCACAATAGGGGTTGACTTTCGTCAACCCGTACCTCATAATATAACTATGAAAAGCGTGGCGCTGACTTTAACACTGCTGGCAGCCGCCCTCCTTAACGGGGGCGGGCTTCTCAGCGCCGCCGGCAATGGCCGCAACGCGGATATCATACCCGTTTCCATCTATGGCGATGACGACAGGGTGGACTATTACGCGGCCGATAGGATAATGCAGAAATACGCCCAGTCCACCGTGGCGCTGTTCCCCGAGTCGGCCATCCCCAGGGACGAGGCCACAGGCGGCTATAAACTTAAGAACCTTTCTTTAAAAGGTAAATTCAACCTCCAGAGCGGCGAGCGCTTCGCCGAGCAGCCCGTCGGCGCTTATTGCTCGGGCGTGCTGGTGGGGGAGGATACCGTCCTCACCGCCGGCCATTGCTTCAAGCCCGATCCCCGCGGCGGCCCCTGCGAGAAAGTAAAACTGGTTTTCGGCTATGCCGTCACCAGCGCCGGCCAGATGCCCTCCTCCTTCCCGGAAGAGAATGTCTATTCCTGCAAAGAGATAGTGGCGCAGAAAGTGGATGATAAAGGCGCTGATTATGCCCTTGTAAAGCTGGACCGGAAGGTCAGCGGCCGCTATCCACTGGCCATCAACCGCGGCAATATCGGCAGGACTGCCGAACTGGCCGTCATCGGCTATCCCAGCGGCCTGCCGGTCAAAGTGGCAACTAATGGCAGCGTCCGCAGCATACAGAAAGGCTATTTCGTGGCCGACCTGGACGCTTTCGGCGGGAATTCCGGCAGCCCCGTCTTCAATATAAAGACCCTCAAGATAGAGGGAATACTGGCGCGCGGCGGCGCTGACTATACCTACACTTCTGTCTCCGGGGAGGAGGTGGAAGATCCTCCCAGCCCTTACGCCAATAAGCCGGGCCGGGCCCAGGTCTATACACAGGACGGGGGCCGCGGCGAGGATGTCACCATGATAAGGGAAGTCGCTTCACTTATACCGCAGACCGAAATGGAGCGCTACCTGGACGAGATGCAGCGCCAGAAAGCGGCGCAGCGGCAGAACCCCGCCAGGCCGGTGCCCGCCATCTATATGCCCGGCCAGCAGAACGGCCCGCAGTTCCAGCCCGCCGTTTATGAGGGGCCCGCCGTGTCCGCTCCCCGGCTGGTGGAGATCTGACCTGTTAGCCTGAAAACTTCAGCTGAAGTTTTCCGCCCGCATAGCGGGCGCCCTTCGGGAGGCATACACCTCGTCGGGCCTGGCGCGCATAGCGCTTGGCCCTCCGCCCGCTTCGCGGGGAATCCTGCAGAATAATTCTGTTCCCTGAC
>CAMTWW010000028.1:0-6512 GCA_947085555.1 uncultured Elusimicrobia bacterium
GAACCCAGCACGTTCAGCCAAACCGCCGCCAGACCGAACATGCCGACAACTTCGCGGTTGAAAAACAACACCGCATGCGAGACCCACATCGCGAGCAGAACAATTCGGCCGATCAGGCCGATCTGCAGAAGGACATGGAGGAATGCTCCTCTTTTCCTATCTCCAGGAATTCGGGAAAAGTCAGGCCGAGCTCCCTGGAATAGGTCTCCAGGTATTTGCGCACCAGCTCGAAATCAAAATGCTCGTTGCCGGCCATGACCGGGGTATGCGTGGTGAATACCGAGGAGCCCCAGACTACCTCGCGGGCTTCGGCGTAGGACAGGCCGCGGCTCCCCATCAATTGGCGGATCCGCTCGAAAAGCAGGAAGGCGCTGTGGCCCTCGTTGACATGGAAGACCGTGGGCTTCAGGCCCATCGCCTCCAGCGCGCGCGCGCCGCCGATGCCCAGCACTATCTCCTGGCGGATCCGGTTCTCGCGGTCGCCGCCGTAAAGCTGCTCGGTTATGGTCCTGGCCGCCGGGGAATTTTCCGCCAGCGCGGTATCCAGCAGGAACAGCGAAGCGCGGCCGATCGGAACCCGCCACACGCCCACCAGCACCCGTTCGCCGGCCAGGTCCACCTCTACGCGCAGCGGCTTGCCCGCAGCGTCCTTCACTATCTGCACCGGCATATTGTACCAGTCGTTCTCGGGGTAGCGCTCCACCTGCCAGTTGTCGCGGTTGAGCACCTGCTGGACATAACCCCTCTTATAAAGCAGGCCCACGCCCACCACGGGCATACCGAGGTCCGAGGAGGACTTTAGATGGTCCCCTGAAAGCATGCCCAGGCCGCCGGAATAGATCGGCAGGCCTTCGCCGATGCCGTACTCCATGGAAAAATAAGCCACCTGCATGTCCCTGTCGTTCTCGCGCGCGTTCTGCGCGAACCAGGTATCCTTGTTGGAAATATAGCTTTCAAACTTCTGCTGTATCTCGGCCAGTTTGCCCAGGAAATCGCCGTCGCGGCTGAGCGCCTCCAGGCGCTCGGGGGCCAGGGTGCCCAGGATCCACTTCGGGTTGCGGCGGGAGCGGTGCCAGAGGTCCTCGTCTATGCCGACGAACATCATGATGGCGTCCCAGTTCCAGGTGAACCACATATTGGTGGACAGCTCCTCGAGCGCTTTGAGGCTGTCCGGAAGCTTGGGAATAACGTTAAAAGATTTAATTTTCATTTTCTCTCCGCTTGAATTATAACCGCATTAAATAATTCTATAAATTATCACCCCGCTAAAAACAGCGCTTTTTTTGGCCTTGAACTTCCCCGCCGTTTTTTATATTATATTCTTGGTTCTCTAAAAGGGAAACAAACAAAGTTTTGGGCGTGTAGCTCAGTTGGGAGAGCGCCTGCATGGCATGCAGGAGGTCGCAGGTTCGATCCCTGTCACGTCCACCAGATTTAAAAGCCCGTCATCCGGGCCTTTTTTTTAAACAGGAGCGTTGTACCAAATGCCCAGCAGGACCAACAGCCCGCAAGCCGACGCCTTTAGGCCGGGTCTCTCTGTAATACAGCTTTCCGTTCTCAGGTTAATATCCCACCTGAAGATGAAGCCCGGAGCGGTCATTCTGGACGCGCCTTGCGGCGCCGGCGCCCTTGCGGCAGAATTGAACCGCAGCGGATTCGACGTCAGCGGCGCGGACGTTGACCCTTCCGCCGGGGCCTTGCCCGGAGTAAAGTTCAGGCTCACCGACCTTGAAAAAGCGCTACCCTGGGAGGATTCGCGTTTTGACGCGGTTTTTTCCTTAGAAGGGTTTGAGCATCTTGAAAATGGCTTCCACCTTCTCAGGGAATTCAACCGTGTCCTCAAGCCCGGCGGAAGACTCCTCCTCACCACCCCGAACATCGTTTCCCTGCGTTCCCGTATGCGTTTTTTCGGCAGCGGTTTCTTTCATAAGGACCCGGTGCCGCTGAACGAATCCGGCAGGCACCCGCTGCACCACATAGGCCTGTCTACTTTCCCGGAGATCCGGTACTCCCTGCACACGGCCGGATTTCAGCTTGAAGAGTGCGTACATACAAGAATAAAGCCCGTCAGTTTTCTTTACGCAGTATATGCCCCCTGGATGTGGCTCTACACAAAGGCAGCTTTCCGGAGAGAGAAAGACCCGGCGCAGCGGGAAAGGAACAGGGAAATACTGGCCCGGCTTTTTTCCCCCTCGCTGCTGTTCGGCGAAAACCTGATCTTTTCGGCCCGTAAAAAATGAACTCTTTTCCCGCCCCTTTCTCCAGATGCCGACAATAGCCGTAACCATAATAGCCCACAACGAGGAAGAAAAGCTCCCCCGCGCGCTCAAAAGCGCCGCCTGGGCCGAGGAGACCGTGGTTGTGGACTGCGGTTCCACGGACAGGACCGCCAGTATCGCGAAGAACGCAGGCGCCCGCGTTTTTTCAAGGCAGAACAGCATGGCGGTTTACGTAAACAAACAATTCGCCATCGACCAGGCGTCGGCGGACTGGATCTTCATCCTGGACGCTGACGAGGAGATACCACCTGGATTAAGGGATGAACTCAGAACGGCCGTTTCCTCTGCGGAAAAGGGCGTTTCCGCGTTTAAACTGCCCCGGAAGAACTTTTATTTCGGACGTTGGCTTAAGCACGGGGGTAAGTACCCGGACACGCAGCTCAGGCTTTTCCGGCGCGGCGAGGCGCGGTTCCTTCCCCTTCCGGTTCATGAGCGGCTCGCTGTTAAGGGCGCCGTATCAGCCCTGAAAAACCCCTTAAACCACTATCACTGCGCATCCTCCGCGGATATGGAGCGGAAAAGGCTTTTCTACCGGGAAATGCTGGTTAAATACTACGAAGTGAAAGCGAAGTCCCGGTTTTTTATTTTATTCCGTCCGTTCGCGCGTTTTTTCGTCAACTATTTCGTCAAGCTGGGCTTCCTTGACGGAAGCCAGGGCCTTAAAACGGCTTTAATGGATTTTTGCATACTGACCGATTCTGCGGTAAAATACTTCCTGGATTTCGCGCCGCGCGACAAGGCTTAAACAAAGGCGAGGGCCTGCGTGCCCGGGCGACAACTGTTAAAACGCTTTTTATGGAAAACCGCCTCACCGTATTTCACCTGGACGATGGAAAAGAGCTCCGCGGCGGCCAGCGGCAGTTGCTCTACCTCGTGAAGGAACTTAACCTGCTCGGCCATGACAATACCGTGGTCTGCCGGGAGGACTCCCCGCTCTATAAAGCCGCCCGGCGCAAAGGCTTTAAAACGCTGACCCTGCCGTATTTCTTCGAATGGGACCCGGTTTCAGCCCTGCTGCTTAGGCGTAACATTAAAGACCTGCCAGCCGGGGAATTTCCGCCGGTGCTTCATTCCCACACCTCGCATTCCGCGGCCGTCTCCTGGCTGGCCTCGGCCGGCCTGGACTGCGTGCGCGTGGCGCACCGCCGTGTTGATTTCATCCCCGGTTCTTTCACCGCCCGCTTCAAGTACGGGAAGGCCCACGCCGTGATAGCGATCTCGGACGCCGTAAAAGAGATACTTTTGAAAGCGGAAGTGCCCGGGGAAAAAGTGGCCGTGGTCAACAGCACCATAGACCTAGACGACACTCCCTGGAAGCCGGGTGAATTCCGGGCTTACCGCGGGTCCGCCCGCCACGCCCTCGCGACGGAACTTGATATCCCGCCCGGCGCTTTCTGGGCGGGCTCGCTTATCGCGCTGGTCCCCCACAAAGACCCGGAGAATATGGTGCGCGCCGCGGCGCTCGTGCTGAAAGAAGCCCCGGAAACCTTTTTCCTTATCGCCGGCGAAGGCCCCCTGGGTCGGAAGGTGGAGCACCTCGCCAGGATGCTGAAGATACAGGACCGCTTCAGGCTTATAGGCTACCGCAGCGACCCGTACAAGGTCCTGGCCGCGCTGGACTTGTTCGTGCTTTCCTCCGCCGAGGAAGGCATGGGCAGCGTGCTCGTGGAGGCCATGAACGCCGCCCTGCCGATAGTGGCTACCACCGCCGGCGGCATCACCGACGTGATAGAGGACGGCGCCAACGGCCTGACAGTAATACCGCGCAGCCCCGAAGAACTGGCGAAGGCCCAGCTCCGGCTCATAAACGACGCTCCGCTCAGGGAGCGCCTGGCGGCCGAGGCCCACCGGCGCCGCGAGGACTTCTCCTCGCCCCGCATGGCGGCCCTGACACTTAAGTGCTATGAAACAGCTATTGAGAATTTTAAGCGTAATAGACATCCCGTGGAATAGCGGGCTGGCGGCTTACGCTTTCGACCAGGCCCTCGCCCTGCGCGGCGCCGGGCATTCCGTGGCCTTCGCCTGCCCGGAGGGCAGCGCCGCCATGCGATTCGCGGCGCGGGAGGACTTTCAGTCCTTCCCTATACCGGGCCGCAAAGAATACTACCGCCTGCCGTTGGCCCTGCTGCGCCTGCGCGCCGCAGCCCGGGAGGAAAAGATAGACGTCGTCTGCGCCCATACCGGCCGCGCGCAGACGCTTGGCTTCCTGCTCGGCCTCCCGCTCCTGCGGGTCAAAGCCGACGCAAAAAAGCTCTCCGCCGGTTTCACTATCTCTTCCGTAAGAAAGACCATAGCCGCCTCGGCCTACATAGAAACACTGTACCTCGAAGCCGGTCTGGACAGCTCCCGGGTGACCGTCATAAACCAGGGGATAAAGCTCCCCCCGGCCTCCGCGCCGCGGTCCTGCCCCCCTTATAAAATAGGCCTGCTGGGCAGGCTGGACCCCGTAAAAGGGCATGCCTGCTTCCTCAGGGCTGCGGCGCGCCTGCTCCACTCCGGCGTAAAAGCCGAATTCCACATAGCCGGCTGCGAGGCCAATATAAAGTACGCCGACCTCCTGAAAATTGCGGAAGAACTGGAGATAGCGCCAAGCGTGGTCTTCCACGGCAAGGTGGAAGAGCCTTATAAATTCATGGCCGCCTGCGATATAGGCGTCATCGCCTCCCTCGGCAGTGAAGCTGTTTCCCGCGCCGCCCTGGAATGGCTGGCCTCCGGCAGGCCGCTGATCTCCACCTCCGCGGGCAGCCTGCCGGAATACGCGGCCCCCGAATGGCTTGTCCCCGCCGGCGACCACGCCGCCCTCGCCGGAAAAATAAACGAACTTCTTTCAGACCCGTCGAAAATAAAAACCCTGGGCGAAGCCAACCGCGCCCGCGCCGCCAGGGACTTCTCACAGGAAGCCTTCGCCGCCGCCACTCTCCGCGCTTTCGAGGAGGCCGTCCTAAGGCCCTAAAGTCCTAATGCCGCCTGGGCCTAAAGGCCTTTAAGCAAGCTTCGTCTTCGTATATAATTACTATATGCCGGCAAAATCTATAATCGCTCTCCTCTCGCTGCTGCTCTCACCGTTCCTGCTCCACGCCGTGGCCGCCGCGCAGGAAAACCCGGTAATTTTCAACGGCCTTTCCTACCCGATAGAGGCGAAACTCACCGAAGCGCAGAAAGAGGGCTCCGTATTTTTCGAAACCCCTTACAGCGAAGCCCCCGCAGCCGGCTATGAAATAGTGCTGCTGCAGGGCGAAATGCCCGACCCCGGCGTCAGCGTGGAACTTGTGCTAAAATCCAGATCTTTTTTTTCCGCCTCAGCCCGCTACGGCAGCGAGTCTTTTCGCCGCTTTCCCAACGGGCGCTTCTGGGCCAGGTACCGCGTCCCCCTTACCCGCCAGCCGCTCAGGATCAGCATGGTCAACCGCGGCGTAAAGTCGGCCTCTTCCGTGACTATTTACGAAACGGAGCTCCTCCTGGCCGACGAGGCCAAAGAGGAAGCCCCGGCCCAGCCCGCCGGTCCCTATGTCCCAGACCCGGAACTTTTTTTCCCTGAGGGCGGCCCCTTCAAACTGATACGCCGCGCCGAGTGGCAGGCCGCCCCGCCCACCGAGCCCTATACACCGCATACCCCGCGCTATTTCACCCTGCACCATACAGCCGCGCGCTATCCGGGAAACTATGAAGCGGCCGTGGCCGAAATGCGGTTCACACAGGATTTCCACCAGAACGGGCGCGGCTGGATAGACATCTCCTACCATTTCCTCATTGACCCGGCCGGGAATATTTTCGAGGGCCGCCCCATAAAAGTCCTGGGCGCCCACGTAAAGAACCGCAATACTGCCAATGTCGGCATCTCCATAATGGGAAACTTCCACCCCCCGAAGAACGATCTCTTCACCGGCGCTTCCCAGGACTCTTTTATTTCGATAGGCCGCTATCTCAAGGACACCTATGAAGTCCCGGTCAGCAGCTTCTACGCCCACCGGGATATCGGCAGCACCAACTGCCCCGGCGACGACCTCTACGCGAAAAAAGAAATGCTCCGCGGCCTCATCTTCGATCCCGCCCAGCCGCAGGACCTTCCCGTGCTCCCCGGCGGCGCGCCCCTCCCGACCCCCGCCCAGGAGCGGAGCCTGCGCCAGCTGCTGCTCTATTAGCGGCAAGTTGATAAAGTTGACTGGTTTATAAGTTGAATAAGTACTCTATCAACGTATCAACTGCTGTTATTACTGCTGTTCCAGGGCTACC
>CAMTWW010000029.1:0-2881 GCA_947085555.1 uncultured Elusimicrobia bacterium
AGGAAGCGGAAGCCGCTTACAAGGAGAAGAAAAACCGGCTGGAGACGTCGATGGCGGCGGCGAAAGCCGGGCTGGAGAAAGAATTTGCGGAGCGCTCGGCGCGTCAGGCCGAGGAGTTGGCGGCGAAGGAGCAATATCTGTCGTCGGCGCTGGGCAAGGTGAAGGAGTTGGAGAAGCAGGTAGCCGGCCTGAACGACGCCCATCATGCCGAATTAATGGAGAAACTGCGCGAGAAGGAGACCGAATTCCGCGCGCGGCTGGAGGAATTCAGCAAAGAGAAAGCGGCGTACGTTAAGTCCATACAGGACCTTAAATCCGGATTTGAAAGCGAAAAGAGGGGAATGGAGGCCGGGCGGGAAGAGTTGAAAGCCGAACTGGCCGGCAGGTACGCGGCGCTGGAGGCCGGGCTTAAGGCGGCGGCGGGCGCGCGGGCGGAGGAGCTTGAGCGGGATTACGCGGCGCGGCGGGAGGCTTTGGCGGGCGAGTTGCGCGCGAAGGAAGCGGAGCTGAACAGGGAGGCGGCTGAGCGCATTGGATTTGAGCGCGAGACCTGGGAAGCGCAGAGTCACAGGCAGGAGACGCTGCTGGCAAAGAGCGCGGAAGATTTTAAGAAAGCGCAGAAGGAGATAGAAGCGCAGGCCTACGAGAACCGGCGGCTGGGCGAGAGCCTGGTGGAGAAGGAGAACGAGGTTGAGAGGCGCCTGTTCGAGGCGAAGAGCGAATTTGAGCGGGAAAGCGACCGCCGGGTGAAAGAGGCTGTGGAGTCTAAGACCGGCCGCCTGCTGGAGGCGCTTAAGGCCGCGGAAAAGAAGAGCGAGGAAGCCGCGGCCGGGGCGGCGCGGACCAAAGAGGAGGGCGGCAGGCTTAACGCCGCGCTGCTGGAGCGGGCGCGGCAGTTCGAGGAGCGCATCGCGCGCGAGGGAGAGGAAGCCGTAGCCAGGCGCGCGGAGGAAGCGGAAGCCGCTTACAAGGAGAAGAAAAACCGGCTGGAGACGTCGATGGCGGCGGCGAAAGCCGGGCTGGAGAAAGAATTTGCGGAGCGCTCGGCGCGTCAGGCCGAGGAGCTGGCGGCGAAGGAGCAATATCTGTCGTCGGCGCTGGGCAAGGTGAAGGAGCTGGAGAAGCAGGTAGCCGGCCTGAACGACGCCCATCATGCCGAATTAATGGAGAAGCTGCGTGAGAAGGAGTCCGAGTTCCGCGCGCGGTCGCAAGAATTTGAAAACGAGAAGAAAGCATACCTTAATTATATAGAAGAGCTTAGGGCGGGGTTTACTTTAGAAAAGGCGGGGTTGAAGTCGTTGCTGAATGAGCGCGCGGCTGATTTGGAGCACGACTACGCGGCGCAACTGAACGAGGCGTTCAGCCGGGAGCGGGAGCGGCTGCGGGCCGACTTTGCCGGGCAGCGCGCGGCGCTTGAAGCGGAACTGAAGGAGCGGCTGGCTGCTTTTGAACAAAAGGAGAAAAACTGGTCCGCCGAGAAGGAGCGGTATGAAAGCGAAGCGGACCTTGCCGCGGAGGAAGCCAGGGCTTTTGTGGCCGAGCGGGCCCAGAAGCTGAAAGCTGACTTCGCGAAATGGAAGGAGGCGCTGGAGAAAGAATACAAAGAGAATATCGCCGTCAATTCGGAGGCCCTGCTCTTTGAAAGGGACAGGCTGGCCGAAGAAGTGAAGAGGCTGAAACTCGAATATGCCGAAGTGGTCGGGGGGGCCGCGAAGGACCATGAGGAACTGCTCAGGCTGACGGAGCAACTGCGCGCCAGGGAAGCCCTGCTGGTCTCCGAGAAAGGAAAATCCGACAAGGAGTTCCTGGAGAAGCACGCCGCCAGGGAGGCGCAGTTCGATAGTTTAAAGACCGAGTTCGAACTAAGGGACAGCAAACTGCGCCAAAGCGAGAGAAAAGCGCTGGCGGAAAAAGAGGCGCTGCAGGCAGATTTCTCCACCCGCCTGAAAATATGCGAAAATGAAATTGCCGACTGGCGGTCCCGCGCGGAAAATTCCGAGAAAAAATGGGCGCAAGCTTCCAGGCACATAGTCGAGCTGGACACGGTTTTGAAAGCAAAGAGCGCGGAGCTGGCCGACTTAAAGGATAAATTCTCGGAAAACGAGAACCGTCTGGCGGTGGAACACGCGGCTTTGACCAGGAGCGCGCAGGAACAAGCCGGCAGGAAAGAGGCCGAACTCCGGGCCTGGCTGGAAGGGAAAGAAATAAGCCTTGAGGAAAAGCGCAAGACGCTCGAGGGCGACTATGCCGCCCGGTTAAAGAAACTGGCCGCCCGGGAAAAAGAGCTGGAAAGCGATTTCGCCTTCAAAAAAGCGGGTCTTGTAAAGACCATTGATAAGATAAAAGCCGATCTGGACCGGCGCGAGGCGGCTTTAGGCAATGCGAATAAACCGCAAATATGAAAATTCGCATGACTACTCAGCTCCCCATTCCTGCGCAGATTCGCATGAATTCGCAGCCGCCATTCGCTCTCCCATTCGCATCAGGAGCGCACTTATGAAACACACCGAGAACCTTGAGAAGCTGCTTGAAAGCCTGAAGAGCGAGATCCCGTCCAGGGAGGCTTCGCGGTGGAAAGGGGTGCGGCCGGAGCTCGGCGCCCACGAGTCCTCCGATCCGAAAGAAGAGCAGTGGAAGCCGCCCCCCGGTATGCACCACTGCCCGCATCGCGAAGTGTGGAGCGAGAACAAGGAAGCCATACTCATGGGGATGCTGGCCTCGGTATGCGTCGTGATTGCCGGGGTGGCCTCCGGGCTGGATTACGTGGTTATGATCGGGGGCGCGGCGTTTGCCGTGTTCGTGTTCATTATGGCCTGGGTCATTATAGAATTCTGCGTGAATCTCAGGAAGCCGGGAACAACTAAGGATTAAGGATTAAGGA